>JAFTGI010000111.1 GCA_017458195.1 Prevotella sp. | reverse complement strand
CGTCGGTGTCCTTGAAGCGCAGCGAGGTCGACATGTTCGGCGTCTTGTCGTTGCCCGTGTTATAGCCGCTCTGGGTGGTCAGCTTATAGCTATGGCTGAGATAGCGCATGCCTCCGATAACACTGACGGCATGGGCACCATAGACGTTCTGCCAGGCCAGACGGGTGTCGCTCTGGATTGAGTTCTGACGTGCGGCCAGGCTCTGAGCGATATTGTTCACGTAGCTTTGTCCGAGGCCTTCCACCTTGAAGGCAGGCACGCCGTTCATCGGCAGGTAGTAGTTATCGTTGGTATTGACGAGCGAGAAGTTGAAGTGCTCGCTGAGCGAGAGATGGCTGTTGAACTCATAGCGCGGCGTGATGGAGAATGTCACCATGCGGTTGCCCTGCTGGTTGCGGTTCTTGCCCTCGCCATATTCCAGGATGCTGCTGGGATTGGCAAGCGAGGCATCGCTGCCATAGACCTCCGAGAGATAGTCGTCGGCCTCTGAGAGATAATGGCTCAGATGACCATTGAGGTCGTAGGCATAAGGAGAGAGGAACGGCGACTTGATGAGGGCCAGGAAGCCCGGCGACGTGACGAGCTGGCTGGTCGAGGCCGGAGCCCCGTCATCGCGCAGGTTGCGGTTGACGTCGCTGTAGGAAGCATCGAAGCGGGCCTTCAGCTTGCGGAAGATGACGATGTCGGTGTTGAGTCGCATGTTGAAGCGGTTGTAGTCGTTGTCCTTCAGCGTGCTGTTGGCAATGGAATAGCCAACCGAGAGATTATAGTTGGCCACATCGTCGCCACCCTGCACGTTGATGCCGTAGTTGGTGGTGAACGCGCGGCGATAGACCTCGTCCTTCCAGTCAGTCTGGTTGTGGTACTGGTTATAGTAATAATAGGCGGGATCGCTGTTGACGAACTTCAGCTTGGCGACATCGGCCGTCTGATTGGCCAGCATCTCCGTGGCATAGAGCCGATAGTCCTCGGCACCGAGCATCTCGGGCAGACGGGGCATCAGTTCGTAACGGCCGTTGACGGTGACGTCGATCTTCGTGGCCATCGACTTGTTGCGTTTGGTTTCGATGAGGATCACGCCATTGGCCCCCTTGGCACCGTAGATGGAGGTGCCGTTCTTCAGCACCGTGACGCGCTCAATGTCGTTGACGTTGACGTTGGCCAACATGTTGTTGAAGTAGCCGTCGTGGAGCATCGAGCGGTTGTACTGCATATCGGTGATGACACCATCAATGACAATAAGCGGCTGGGCCCCGGCCTGCAGACTGTTGATGCCTCCGATGAGCATCATGTTGCCTACACCCTCATTGCCGCCGTGGCTGACGCTGCGGAGGTCACCGCCGAGGCGCTGGGCAATGAGCGGGTCGATGGAGATGTCCGCCGTATTGTCGAATCCGGCTGTGGCGTGGCTCTGGGCACCAGTCGTCTGTCGGGAGTAAGTCGGTGTGAAGGTGGAGGCATAGAGACTGGCATCGGTGGCCGTCGGCTGGCTTCCGATGGCCTTCTGCACCATCTGGTAGCCGTCGACACGCATCGACAGACTCGTGACGTGCTCTGGGACCTTCATCTCGTAATGTCCGTTCTCGTCGGTCATGGCCGTATAGCGGTTGTTGCCGTAAGCCTCCACGTAGACGCCCGCCAGGGGCTGTCCCGTGGCCGCATCGGTCACCGTACCGCCAACCATTCTATCCGTTGTCTGTGCCTTCGCCATCAGGGCAAGGGCAAGCATTGTAAGCGTGAGATTCAGTTTCTTCATATCTTCTATTCCTCCTTAGATGATGGTCTGAGATAAATGCAGTCGAGATACATCTCGCGGGCGTAGTTGGCCGTCTCGCGAGCCAGGATGTTGCAAGTCAGTCGGACGCTGATCTTCGAGTTCACCTGGTCGTAGTTGCAGACGGGCAAGGTGAAACCCTTGGCCAGCACCACCGTGTCCACCCGCAGGGGATTGCTGGTGAAGGTGGTGTTGCCGCAGTTGAAGCTCTGCGACGCGCCCTGCTCGTCAACATAGTTGATCTGAGCACGGAACTTGCATGGGCGGAGGTCGGGCGACAGCGGATTATAGACTGACTTCGGAAGGATGATGGCGCAGACGTCGTAGCTGCCGGCCAGCGTGTTCTCCACCTTGAAGGTGGCATTCCAGTTGGCCGTAGCCGTGGCCGGCACGATGTCCAGATAACCGTTCTCCGAGACGCTGTCGGCCGAGAAGATGCGTGTGCCGTAGGTGCATGAGTTATAGTCGAGCACCAGAGCCGTTTCCTCGCCTTCGCTCTTCACCTCCCGGAAATAGGTCTCCTCGGGACGGAAGGGCCACTCCGAGGTCTGATAGAGCAGTCCGTTGCTGCAATGGATGATGCGCTCAGCGCGACTGAGGATGCCTTCGGACAACGGCTTGTAGAAGACGTGATACTCCGGATGGCGACGGTCATACTGCCCCGAGATGAGCGAATCCTCGGGCGAATTTTGGATGGTCATGCTGAAGACAGCATCGTCAAGCAAGGCCCGGCTCGTCCAGTATTGCTGGATAGAGTCGCGCTTGTCGACGGTCGCGTCGTAGGCGAAATGGCTCAGGGCCTCTTCCCAGGCGCGCTGCCATCCCTGTGTGGTGGGCGCCACCATCCAGTAGGTGGAGTCTTCGGCATTGAGCAGTCCGACCTTCTCGAGCAGGCGGTTGCGCTCAATCACCACGGAGTCGACATAGACAGGCACGCCGTCGACCATTCCGCTGGAGAGCGAGTTGTTCTCGTCGAACTCATCCTCCTCATACTGGCGCAGGTATTCGCCGATGACGCTGAATTGCGGCAGGTCGGTCATGGCCTCATATAGATTATAATTATAAGGTACGCGCGACTGCATCACGTGCAGGATGCCGTTGTGGGCATGGATATTAGGCGTGGCGATGCGCACGTCGCCGACCATTCCACCGCCGATGTCGATGCGCTTGGTGTTGGCAAGCCGCATCTCCTGAACGGCCGGGAGGGCCGAGACATTGGAACGCGACAGGTGGTTGAGGACAAAGGAACGCTCAACCATCGAATCGCCCTGGGCCGTGGCCGCGAGGCGGAGCAGCGAGTCCTTGTTGAAGGTGCCGTTGACGGGGGCAAGGACGGTGAACGACTGTCCGCCGTCGAGCAACTGGGCATAGCTGACGCCGGTCTTGCGGTGCTGGCGGAAGACGGTGGTCTGCTCGAGCACCTCGCAGAAGTCGCTCAACTGCGACTGCTGCTTCATGGTCTGCCAGAGCGTCATGTCGCTTCCGCCCACGGAGGCATCATAGTGGTCGTCCCATTCGGCGCACGCAGCCAATGCCAGCGTAGCACAGACGGCAGCGAGGGCCTTTACTGGATATTTCTTGTTGTTCATAGACATATATTACTTTCGGTTGTTTCTTGAATTAGTGACGGTCCTCACCCTCGGGGCTGTCGTAGACGCTCTTGGGACAAAGCTCGATGTAGTCGAACGACATGTAGAGGTTCTCGTCGTCGAGCACCTGGCGGAAGCGCAGCCAGTAGTCCTGCTCGGTGGAGAGGTACTGCTTGGTGAGGATGCGGCGCACGAGCGTGTTGGCCCGGTTGCGGAACGGCGTGTCGCCGCCATAGCTGTCCATGGCCTTCATGAATCCGCGGGTGCGCATGGCCTTGTCGACGGCCAGGTTGTAGTCCTCGTCCTCGGTGTCAGCCTCCCAGCCGGAATAGGTGTCGGAGTGGCGGAAGCTGACGGGAATGCCGCACGGCTCGTTGTTCAGGTAGACCTGGGCCACGCCGCGGTCCTCACCCTGCGAGAAGCCCATGCGGATTTCCCACGTGCCGGAGAAGGGCACGGGCGGCAGCTTCATCGAGATGTCGTAGATGCCGGAGACGCAGATGGCGTTGCCCTCATAGCTCCACCAGCTCTGCTGCTCGGAATGGACGCCGACGAAGGTCTCGTCGCTCATCTTCCAGTCAGTGACGTAGGCGTTCTTGAATCCCGTCAGGTGGCTCTGCTCCATCCAGTGCACACGGGCGTTGGCATTCATGAAGTCAGGGCTCATCGTCGTGCCGTCGATGCGCAGACGGCGGTTCAGGACATTGTTGCGCACATTGTCCGAGTAGGTAAGGATGTCGTCGATATAATGATAGACGCCATTCATGGCCGACTGCTGATGGCCGCCGCTCTCCTCGCGCTTCAGGACGCGCACGCCGCGCACCGAAGCATTGCGGGCCACGCCCTTGCGGTTGATGTAGAGCTGGTCGGAAGCGTAGCAGAAGCGCATGATGGAGTGTGGGGCCATCGTCTCGTAGTAGTCTTCGGGGTCAGCCACGTTGGTGATGTGGCAGTTCTCGAGAATCGTGCCCAGCGTCACCCAGTCCTCGTAGAGGCCGATGCGGTTGATGAGATGATAGCTGACGAAGCGGTTCAGAGGGTTCTTGCGGTTCTTGAAGTCGTCGTCGTAGAGACCGGCATCCTCGGGATACGACTGGTCGTAGACTTGCTTGGCATAGGCCTTCAGGTCGTCCAGATTATTGATGCCGTGGAGGCGATAGATGGAGTCGGTCTCGACGAAGGCGGAGTATTTGAAGTAGCGTTTCTCTGGGAAATAGGCTGTCAGCAGGTTGGCCTGACCATTGGAGCCGGTGCTGTACTTCACCTGGACGCCTTTGGTGACGGAGTCGTCGCCGCAGGTGTAGGTCTCGTCGAGATACTTTGAGATGGAGTCGGCCATGCCCGTCAGTCGCAGGGCCTCGCAGAAGATGGTCAGCTGGGGGTCCTCCTCCATGAGGTCAGGCAGGAACTGGTTGCTGGCCGTCAGCATGCGGTCGATGACGTGGACGACGCCGTTGGTGACCGAGTCGTCCTTCTCAATGATGCGCGAACGCTTGTTCACATAGACGATCAGGGCGTTGTTGTTGGTCACGTCGGAGTCGGTCGACAGTTCAATGTAGCGGTCGTTCATGTTCATCGGCATCGACTCACCGCTGATGTCGGTGGTGAAGAGGGCCACCGTCTTCACGATGTGGGTACGGGCCAGCGTGTCGCACATCTCGAGGGGGATGTCGTCCACCGAGCTATAGCCGTTTTCGCTCAGATAGGTGTCCACGGCAGCATTGTTCGGCAGGAACAGGGTGTACTCGCCGTAGGTGGCCAGCATGGAGAAGTAGTTGGCGCGGTCGAGGATCTGATGGAACTCGCCGTACTGCTCCTCGTCGGCCTCGATGAACCCGGCAGCCGTGACCTTCGTCGACGAATAGAAGTTGTCGGGAATGTCGTCGTCGTTGCAGGCCGTGACGACGGCCAGTATGCTGAGCATCGAAAGGATTGTAATACTAAATCGGTTCATATTCTTGTTCTATTTTTAAAGTACCGCTTTTCTTTGGGAAAAGTACCGCTTTTCTATGAGAAAAGTACCGCTTTTCTATGAGAAAAGTACCGCTTTTCTCGGGGTAAAGTACCGTTTCAATTTTATTCGTACTGCCTAATTCTTCGAGAGGTCGTCGTCCACGCCGGTGGCATAGGCCGGGTTCTGCACCAGATAGGGGTTCACCTTGAGCTCCTCGCGGTAGTAGGGATAGTAGAGGATGTTGGGGTCGGCCAGCTTGATCTTGATGCCGTTCTGGTCGACGGTCTGCTTCGTCACGACGATGTTGGCCAGATTGCGGGTCGAGCCTTCGCGGCGGGCCATGCGCACCAGGTCGAACCAGCGCTTGCCCTCGAACATCAGTTCGCGATGGCGCTCGTCCATCAGCAGGTCGCGCATCGACTGCTGCGACGTGACGTAGACATCGTGGTCGAGCCTGTTGGCAGCCGAGGCCGTCAGCTGGTTGTTGGCCCTCATGTAGATGGCGTTAATCAGATCGAAGGCTGAGTCGAAGCCGCCCTCGCCCTGCTCTATCAGTGCCTCGGCCTTCATCAGCATCACGTCGGTCATGCGATAGATGATCCAGTTGGCATAGTTGGTGGAGCGCAGCTGGGGCGCCAGGCGGATGGAGTTGTCGGTGATGGTGCCCATCGTGTTGAACGAGATGCTCTGGCGCACATACTTACCGATGGCGTGGGTGGCCGTCGAGAAGCGGTAGATGTTCTCATAGGCACGGCAGTCGGTGGGGACGAACAGCTGGGTGCTCTGCGTGGGCAGTCCCTCGTAGAACTCCGTCGGCACGCTCAGGCGTCCCAGCACGAAGGCATTGCCGTTGGCCGAGCCGTAGTAGTTGGGCACGTAGGTGTTCGTCATGCTCACGTTCTGGCGATAGTAGAGCTCGAAGATACTCTCGAAGGAATTGCCCGTGCCGAAGATTTCGTTGTAGGCATTACCCGAGTTATTACTGCCGACGGGACGCTCCATGATCAGGGGGATGTCGTTGAACAGCTGCATGTCGGTCAGATTGCCCTCGCGGTCGCGCAGCTCGTCATACTGCTGAAGCTTGTAGTCGAGCACGTAATCGCAGCAGTCGATGCAGCGCTGCCAGTCGCCCTTCCACAGATAGAGGTCGGCCAGGAGGGCATAGACGGCGTAGCGGGTGATGCGGCTCGAATTGGTGTAGGCCAGGTCGTTGTCGTCGGAATAGTAGCGGCGCACGGCTTGGTCCTTCACGGCCTCAAGGTCGACGATGAGCGAATCGAGCACGTCGTCGAACTTCGTAGCCGGCAGCTGATAGTTCTGCGTGTCGTCGATGCTGGGCTCACGCGTGAAGGGAACGTCGCGGAACGTGCGTATCAGGTAGAAATAGCACAGCGAGCGCAGGGCTACGGCCTCGGCCACGTTGGCCCGCATCTCAGCCTCGGTGTAGTTGGGGTCCTTCTCGTGGACGATGGGCGCATAGTGGCACACCGTGTTGCATCGGTTGATGGTCTGATAGAAGGCCGTCCACTTGCAGTAGCTGTTCGTGGGAAGGATGTTCTCCTTGATAATCTGCTCGACCTCCCAGGGAACCGACGAGCCCATCTTCATATTGTCGGAGCGCAGCTCGCCCCAGAGGGCCATGCGCACGACGCAGTCGCTCGACTCGAGGCTCTCGTAGCAGCCCATCAGCACGCTGGTGACGTCGCTCTTCTGCGTCCAGTAGTTCTCCAGCACAACGTCGTTCATCGGCAGGATGTCGAGGAAGTCGTTGCAGCTGGACAGCCCCATGACGGCGACGGCTGCGCAAATGATATTCTTGATCTTGTTCATATCTCTCTTATTCAATCTTCATTTGACTTCAGTTTAGAATGCAATGGTCACACCTCCGGTGAACTGACGTGAGCGGGGCGTCTTGGCCGTATCGTAGACCATGCCGTAGCCGCCGTAGCTGACCTCCGGGTCGGCACCCGAATACTTCGTCAGGCAGAACAGGTTGTTGGCCGACACGTAGAAGCTCAGCTGCGAGAGTCCGAGCGACTTCAGCTTCTTCTGCGGCACGGCATACGAGAGCTGCGTGTAGTTCAGTCGCATGAACGAGCCATCCTCGACGAAGCGGTCGGAGCCCAGCCAGTTGTAGCCGTGCTGATAGAGCGCACGGGGAATCTCGGTGATGTCGCCCTCGACGCGCCAGCGCCAGTTGACGGCACGGCTCTGGTTGTTGTTCGAGTACATGTTCTCGGCCAGCATGCGGGCGCGGTTGATAATCTTGTTGCCCCAGCGGAAGTTGAACTGGTTGTTGAGGGTCCAGTTGCCATACTTCAGCTTGAAGCCCCAACCGCCGGTCACCTTCGGAAGCGACGAGCCCAGATAGACGATGTCGAGCTCATTGATGTTGCCGTCGTGGTTGATGTCCTCATACATGGCGTCGCCGCCCTTGAATTCATAT
>JAFTGI010000110.1 GCA_017458195.1 Prevotella sp. | reverse complement strand
ACCTATCTGTCGATGAAGGCGCCGGTATTTGTTGCACCGGCCATGGACCTCGACATGTATGCACACCCCACGACACAGCAGAACCTTGATCGCCTGCGCTCCTTCGGCAATCACATCATCGAGCCCGCCTCGGGCTTCCTGGCCAGCGGACTGGAGGGCAAGGGGCGCATGGAGGATCCGGAGAAGATCGTGAATTGTCTCGACGTATTCTTTGAAAAGAAGGACCTGGCCGGCAAGCGCATCATGATAACGGCCGGGCCTACCTATGAGAAGATCGACCCCGTGCGCTTCATCGGCAACTATTCCAGCGGGAAGATGGGCTTCGCCCTGGCAGATGAGTGTGCCCGCCGCGGGGCTGAGGTGACGCTGATAGCCGGGCCCGTCAGCAATGTACAATGTACAATGAACAATGTACATCGCGTGGATGTGGAGAGCTGCTTGCAGATGCGCGATGCAGCCGTTGAGGCTTTCAAGGTGACTGATGCTGCCATCCTGTGTGCTGCCGTGGCCGACTTCCGGCCTTCGGAAGTGGCTGACCAGAAGATCAAACGGGTGGGGGAGACGCTCGACATTCATCTGGTGCCCAATCCCGATATTGCGGCCGAGCTGGGCCGCATGAAGCGCGACGGTCAAGTGATGGTCGGCTTTGCCCTCGAGACCAACGACGAACAGCAGAACGCGGAGAAGAAACTTGCCAAGAAGAACCTTGACTTCATCGTGCTCAACAGCCTGCGCAACGAGGGCACGTGCTTCAAGAGCGACGACAACCAGATTTCGATCATCGCTCGCGAAGGACAGAAGGACTTTGAGAAGAAAAGCAAGCGGGACGTGGCCCGTGATATTATTGACGAACTAAGCAAACGGCTATGAAGCGATTACTGACCATGCTCGTGAGCCTCCTCACGATGGGCGTGCTCCTACATGCCCAGGAACTGCAGGTGAAGATCAACATCAACCACCAGCAGGTGCAGGGCACGGACGCTTCTGTGTTCGAGAACCTGCAGCAGACGCTTGAGCAGTTTATGAACGAGCGACAGTGGACGGCCCTGCAGTTTCAGGAGAATGAGCGCATTCAGTGTTCGTTCAACATCACGGTCTCGAAGTACGACGTGTCGGAGAATAAGTTCACCTGCACGGCGCTCATCCAGGCCAACCGGCCGGTCTATAACTCCGCCTACACCACCACCTTATATAATAATAGGGACAAGGACTTCAGTTTCGAGTTTGCCCAGTTCGACCAGCTCAACTTCAATGAGGAAGTCATTGACAATCAGCTCATAGCGCTCTTTGCCTATTACGCCTATCTCATCATCGGCCTAGACCTCGACAGCTTCTCGCCTATGGGTGGGACGGACGTGCTGCAGCGCTGCATGCTGCTGGTCAACAACGCTCAGGACCTGGGCTTCCCTGGATGGAAATCGTTTGAGGATTCGCGAAACCGCTTTGCCATCATCAACGACTATCTGGATGAGGCCATGAAGCCTTTCCGCCAACTGCAGTACGACTACTACCGTCAGGGACTTGACGAGATGGCTCAGAACGTGGAGCGCGGCCGCACGAATGTGACGACGGCCCTTCAGGAGGGTCTCAAGAAGGCTCATGAGGAGAAACCGCTGAGCATGCTGCCGCAGATCTGGACGGACTATAAGAAGGACGAACTGGCCAATATCTATAAGGGCAAAGGCACTCAGAAGGAGAAGGAGGCCGTCTACGACATGCTGATGAGTATCAATGCCTCGCAAAGCACGTCATGGGATAAAATCAAACAATAAAAAAACACCTCCGGGCTTCCGGGGGTGTCTTTTTTGATGATTACTTGCTCACTTCGTTTTCTTCCTGCATGTCAATGAACTGACGGTTCTGGTCGTAGAACTCATATTGCAGGAACGCCATCTTCTGGCTGGGCACGATGCGGATGCCCAGGCCGTACTTCAGCTGCCAGCGCCGCTTCATGGACACGACGCCCTGATTGATGTAGGCAGCCACGTAGGGATGGACGTGGAGGCTGAATCGCTTGATTCCAATCTTGTTGACCAGACGGTCAATCTTGCTCTCGAGTTGGTCGGTGAAGAGGATGCTCGACTTGATTTTGCCGGTGCCGTGACAAGTGGGGCAGCTTTCCTCGACGGCCACGTCCATGGCGGGACGCACGCGCTGACGGGTAATCTGCATCAGTCCGAACTTGCTGAGCGGCAGGATGTTGTGGCGGGCACGATCCTTCTTCATGTTCTCGCACATACGCTCATACAGCAGCTGGCGGTCTTCGGCCAGGTTCATGTCGATGAAGTCGACGACGATAATGCCGCCCATGTCGCGCAGACGCAGCTGGCGGGCCAGCTCGTCGGCAGCACCCAGGTTGGTCTCCAGGGCGTTGGCTTCCTGTCCGTTTTCTTTTTTGATGCGCGTACCGCTGTTCACGTCGACCACATGCATTGCTTCAGTGTGCTCAATGATGAGGTAGGCGCCCCGCTTGTAGTTGACGGTACGTCCGAAGCCCGACTTGAGCTGCTTCGTGACGTTGAAATTGTCGAAGATGGGAACGGTGCCTTTGTACAGTTTCACGATCTCTGCCTTTTCAGGGGCAATCATAGAAACATAGTCGTGAATCTGGTTGTAGATGTCGGCGTCGTTCACATGGATACCGTCGTAGGTGGGGTTGAAGAGGTCGCGTAGCAAGGCGACGGCGCGTGTCTGCTCCTCGAAGACGAGCTGTGGGCGCTCGGTGGTCTTCTGGGTCTTGGTGATGGCGTCTTCCCATCGTTTCAGCAGCGTCTTGAGCTCCTGGTCGAGCTCGGCTGCCCGCTTGCCCTCAGCCACGGTGCGCACGATGACGCCAAAGTTCTTTGGCTTCATGCTCTGCACAAGCTGTTTCAGTCGACTGCGCTCTTCGCCACGCTTGATTTTGCTGGATACAGAGACTTTATCGCCGAAGGGGATGAGCACCATGTATCGGCCGGCAAAGCTCAGTTCGCACGTCAGTCGCGGGCCCTTCGTGTTGATGGGCTCCTTGACGACCTGAACCATGACTTCCTGTCCGACCTTCAGCACATTCTGAATGCTGCCTTCCTTGGGCAGGTCAGGCTGATGGGTTGCTTTTTGGATGGGATAAAGTTTCTTTCGATCGCTGGCTACCTGCTTGAGGTATTTCTCGTAAGAGCTGAATTGAAGTCCTAAGTCAAGATAATGTAGGAAAGCGTCTTTCTCGCTACCGACGTCGACGAAGCAAGCGTTGAGCCCGGGCATGAGCTTGCGCACCTTGCCCACATAGATGTTGCCCACGGCGAACGAGGCTTCGCGTGGCTCGTTCTGATATTCCACGAGGCTCTTGTCTTCAAGCAGCGCGATGGAAATCTCTTTGGGCTGTACATCGATGATTACTTCGCTTGTCATTCTTCTCTTTTCTTGTTTTAGGTGACCTTTTTAAAGAAAGGGGTGCACCGTTGACGACATGCTCCGTTCGTTGAGCCATGCTCGTGGTACACTCCTTTCATTCCTTTTTGTTCAGACAGACATGGTCTTGTCGACCACGGGCTTACTTGCTCTTATGTCTGTTCTTGCGCAGTCTCTTCTTGCGCTTGTGGGTTGCCATCTTGTGGCCCTTTTTCTTTTTTCCGTTTGGCATAGTTGTTTAAAATTGAATTATTGTTTTTATTAGTGATTATTGATTACGGTCAATCTTCCTCCGACACCGTCACCTTGCCGTCCATGCGGTCGATGAAGCTCTTTGCCGGCTTGAAGGCGGGCAGGTCGTGGGCCTCGATGACGAGGGTCGTGTTCTTCGAGATGTTGCGGGCGGTCTTCTGGGCGCGATGCTTCACGATGAAGCTGCCAAAGCCGCGCAGGTAGACATTCTCTTTCTGGTCGGCGAGACTCATGCGGATTTCCTCCATAAAGGCCTCTATCGTGGTGGCCACTTCCTTCGGTGCAATGCCTGTTTCAGCGGCAATTGCCTTGACTATTTCTGCTTTAGTCATGATGCTTTCTCTTTGATGTTTTCGTTATACTTTTCAATTTCGGACTGCAAAGATACTCATTTTCAACGAGATAAGGAAATATTTTTTGTCTTTTTTCAAAAAAAACTTCATTTTTGCCCTAACTGCGCTGTTCAAAATACTCTGTCAATTCGTCTCTGGCGCTTGAACTTTCGTTGGTAAGGTCGCGGATGATGCACCCTTTTTCGAGCAATGCGATGCGCGTCGAGATGTCGACGGTGTGCTGCAGATTGTGGCTGCTGATGAGGATCGTGGCCTGTGTCTGCCGGGCATAGTCGGTGATGGTGCGCTTCAGGATGTTCTGGCTCGACGGGTCGAGGAAGTTGAACGGCTCATCGAGAATCACCAGCTTGGGCTGGCGCAGCAGAGCCGAGATGATGCCCACCTTCTGCTTGTTGCCGGCCGACAGGTTGCGGATGAGCTTGTTCTGGCCGAACACCTCGCCACCGGCGAACGACTCGAAGTCCTTCAGCCGCTCGTCGACGACGTTTTGGGGCAGGCCGCTGATCTTGCCGAGGAAGGAAAAGTATTCCTCCGGCGTCAGGAAGTCGATGAGGAATCCCTCGTCGATGTAGGCGCTGGTGTTGGCCTTCCAGTCCTCGCTCAGCGCTGGGTTGATGCCGTCGAGCTCAACCGTGCCCTCGTCGGGCTTCAGCAGGTCGAGCATCATGCGGAACAGCGTCGTCTTGCCGGCGCCGTTGTTGCCCACCAGCCCCAGAATATCGCCGTCGTTGATCGTAAACGACGGGATATCGCAGGCCACGGTCTCACCGAATTGCTTTTTGAGATTCGTTATCGTTATCATAACTCTTTACTCTTCATTAGGGCGCAGTCCGCCTCAGACCAGCCCGCGGCCGTGGCAGTTCTTGAACTTCTTGCCGGAACCGCAGGGACAGGGATCGTTGCGGCCGGGCAGCTTGTCCTTGATGATAGGAGCCTGCGGCTGACGGGCGCGGGTGTCCTGCTGGGCAGCGGCCTGCTGGCGCCGGTCAACGAGCTGCTCCTCCTCCTGCATGTTCTGCTTGTTCTCCGTGTACTGCTGGCGATTCGTATGTTCCTCGGGAGCGGCCTCGCGCACCTCCTGCTGCTCGAGCTGCGGGATGGCGGCGCGGGTCAGGATCGACGTCACGCGGTTGTACATCTCGTTGATCATCGTGTCCCAGATCTTGGCACTCTCGAGCTTGAAGATCAGCAGCGGATCCTTCTGCTCGTAGCTGGCGTTCTGCACCGAGTGGCGCAGTTCGTCGAGCTGGCGCAGGTTCTCCTTCCAGCAGTCGTCGATGATGTGGAGCATGATGGTCTT
>JAFTGI010000109.1 GCA_017458195.1 Prevotella sp. | reverse complement strand
GCAAAGCTAATCACTTTTTTCCGTCTATGCAAGCGACTCGGTGCATTTCTTTCGTCGGACAGCCCCCGTGAAACGGGGGATGGCCGAACAGTTATATCACGCCTTTACTTTCGACCCTTCGAAAAGTTTGCTGCAAAGATACGACGTTTTTCCCACAATGGGGTTATCCCGCGGAATGAAGAAATGTTCCTTTTGTACGATTTAACAACAAAAAGGACTCTAATTAGCCGAAAATCATTATCTTTGCATCGAAAATAAAGTATGCTTATGGACAAAAGCCCCCAACTGATGGACTTCTCGCGCATGCGCGACATCTTCGACAATCACGTCGGGCTCATCAGCCGCAGCGTCTACCTCGACTCGGAGCTGGCCATCATCCACGGCTCAACCGAGGTGTTCCGCCTGATGATCAGCCAGAAACCACCCTTCACCATCAACGACCACCGCATCGGCATGATCCTGAAGGGCGAGCTGCGGATCAACCTGAACCTGGTGGAGAAACGGCTCGGGGCCGGCACGCTCGTCTTCATCGGCCCCGGCTCGATTATCAATCCCATGGAGTTCACGCCCGACCTGGAAATCTACGGCTTCGGTCTGTCGGCGCGCTTCACCATGCCCTTTGCGCCGGGCGCTATGCCAGCGGCCTTCAACGGACAGGTGCGCGACTTCCAGCTGCCGGCCGGCGAGGCCGACCTCGTGACGGCCAGGAGCATCGTCGACGCCATCTGGCACATCGTGCATCAGCCCGACTACAACCGCCAGACCGTGGGCGCCCTGGTGGCGGCGCAGATGCACCACTACGACCGCCTGTTCCGCCAGCATGAGGCTCAGCTCGAGGCCACGCGGTCGAGGGAGCAGACCATCTTCGACCGCTTCATCTATCTGGTCAACCGCCACAGTCAGACGGAGCACCACCTGCAGTTCTATGCCGCGAAGATGTGCCTCACGGAGCGCTATCTGGGCACTGTCGTGCGCCAGACCAGCGGCACCACGGCCAAGGCCTGGATCGACCGCGCCATCGTGATGCGGGTCAAGGCCGAACTGCGCCACACGGACAAGAGCGCGGCCCAGATAGCCGACGAGATGAACTTCCCCAACCCGTCGTTCTTCAGCAAGTACTTCAAGCGGCTGACGGGCCTGACGCCCCAGGACTACAAACGGCAGCCAGTATGAATCACATTTCAAACGAAAAGAGGCGCTTCTCCAAAGCTCTGGCCTTCCACCAAAAAAGATTCCCGCAGCCCCAATGCGACGGGGTGGCGGGAACTTCTGCTATCCTGAAAACTTCTACAGGGGCCAGACGAAGCAATCTGACTACCTAACTACTTATTACTTAAACTAACCTAAATCAATGCAAATCCTTCATTTTAGTGTGTGCCTGTGTGTCCTGGTATAAAGATTCGGCAGCAGGCAACACTTGCCCCATGTAGTAATCGCGCACGCGCTGCCAGTCATAATAGGGGAAAAGGTCGGTAGCGACGGGGATGCTGACCTCGCGCTCGTTGTGCATCAGACGAACCAGCACGTGGCCCGCATGGTTGCGATAGAAGACCATCTGCACGTTGGCCGCCATCGGCACGGCTCGGAAGTCGCACCATGAGCGGTAGACCTGCTCGGGGCGGCTGACGGCGGCATCGAACCCCTCGATGTGCATCAGTGCCAGCAGGGGGATGACATTGCCGTCGTGGCCGAAGCGCAGCGTGGCCGCCACGTCGCCACGGGCGATGGCCTCGTCGGCCGTCTCGATGATGTTGCGTAGCAGGGGGGCGGCGTTGGCCATGACGATGCCGCGGCCCTCGGCGTGGTTGGCGCTGCCGACGTAGAAGCGGTAGTTGATGACCTGCCAGAGGTCAAATAGCTCATCGGGTGTGAGCACATCGTCGAACGTGACGTCGGTCTCCACGTCCTGCATGTCGACCGCAATCCAGTAGAGGCCCCACATCAGGTCGTGCGGGTTGACGTGGCGCACGACGTACATTGAGTCGGCAAACAGCGCCCGCATCAGCCGGTCGGGGCGCGTCTGTCGGGCTTCGAACTTGCGGTATTCCTCAGCCAGCGGCCCGTTGTTCAGGTTGGTGAAACGGTTCGACGCGTCGCTGTGCCAGTTCAGGTAGCGCACGTAGCGATCGCTGATTTCGCTGCGGATGTGCAACTGCGGAGCCACCGACTTCAGGCTCTCCACAAAGGCAGCCATCGACATGGCACAGCGGTGCGACGGCGTGCTGCGGGCCGAGACGCTGCGCTCGCCCTGGAACACCTGCGGGTAATGCTCAGCCATGCGTCGGGCTATGTCTTGATGCTGGCGCTCGCCGATGGGGGTCAGGTCGCCGCTGCGGCCGTCCACCAAGGGTGCGAGCTGCTCAAGGCGGGAGAGCACGTCGCAGCCCAGCGGTGTCAGCGCATGGGCCGAGTCGGCCTGTTCCATTAGCCGCGTGACCCACTGGTAGTCGCGGTCGCTGATCAGGTAGCGCGAACCGTGGCGGCTGTAGTGGCTCACGTAGAAAGGCGCATAGCCCTTGGGCGCAGGCGTCGGCGCGTCAACCGGCTCGGGGTAGGCCAGATAGACGCCCGAGGCCAGCCGTGGGTTGTCCATCATCTCCTGACGCGTGGTCTGAGCTGAGAGCTGAAGGGTGGACAGCGCGATGGCTGTCCACGCAAGCATTGCCTTATTCATCAGAATCCGGGGTTCTGTTTCAGTGTCGGGTTGTTGGTCAACTCAGTCTCGGGGATGGCAAAGAGGTTGTACTTCGTGTCCACGTCCTGACCGTCACGCACGCCGTCCTTCCAGTCCCAGTTCTTGCCCTTGCAGAGCAGGTCGTAGCGTACGAGGTCGGTGCGGCGCACCAGTTCGCTGGCCAGTTCGCGCTGCCTCTCAGCAAGGATGAAGTCAAGCGTCAGTTCGCTGTCGGTAATAGCTCCGCTGACGTCGCTGCGCACACCGGCCTTGGCGTAACTGCCGTGCATGTAGGCCCGCTCGCGGATTTCATTGACATAGCTCAGCGCCTCAGCCCGCGTGCCGCCCGATGCACCGCGCAGGATGGCCTCGGCAGCTGTCAGGTAAGCCTCGCCCGTGCGGAACAGGGGGAAGTCAATCGAGCAGTAGGCTTCGCCCTGTGCGGCCGACTGGTTGTTGCGGTCGACGTTGCGCCACTTGATGTAGCCATAGCCGCAGGTGAAGGTGCTGGTCATGGCGCCGTTGTCGTCGTAGGTCTCCTTCTTCTGGTTGGGCAGGGCCGTCATGAACTGAGCACGCTTGTCCTTCTTCTGGTCGCCCCAGGTGTCGGCCGTGTCGAAAGCGACGTCGCTGGCATCAAAGGCATCGACAAGTGTCATCTTGGCACGGACGTTGCCCCAGCCGCGCGAGCCCACGCCGGTGACGAACAGTTCGTTCATCGGGCCGTTGACGAAGGCCTTCACGTAGAAGTTGGTACCGGCCGACGACTGTGCCCGCTGGCCGTCCTGCACGAGGGGCCAGATGATCTCAGTGCAGTCCTCATTGTCGGCGCGGAAGATGTCGCGATAGTCGCGGGCCAGGGGGTAGCCGCCCTCGTCGATCACCTTCTTGGCGTAGGTCAGGGCGTCGGTGTAGCGCTCCTCGCCGGTGTAGACCTTGGCGTTGAGGTAGAGGCGCGAGAGCAGGAACCAGCTGGCTACGCGGTCCACACGCCCGTAGAGGGCCTGGCCCGGCGCCTTCATGTCGGCCTCGATGGCCTTCAGCTCGCTCTCTGCATACTCAAAGGTCTGCTTGCGAGTCATCTGTTCGGGCACGTCCTTGGCCCCGATGTTCTCGTCGATATAGGGCACACCGCCGAAGAGGTCACACAGCGAGGCGTAGCAGTAGGCTCGAATGAAGCGAACCTCGGCGCGATAGGCTGTCAGCTCGCTGCCCAGTTTATCCCACAGACCGCGGTCGCGCAGCTTGCCCTCGGTACACTCTCGGAGCATCTCGTTGCAGTAGGCGATGGTCATGTAGAGGCGCTGATAGGTCCAGGTGGCCACGGGCGCATTGGAAGCGTCCCACTGCAGGTTGAGGCACTTGCGCAGGCCGTTCGACGACGAGGGCATGAGGAAGTTGTCGGTGGGCATCTCCTGCAGGTAGAACAGCAGGCGCACGTAACCCGAGTAGCCCTCGTTGGCCCCTTCGAGGTCGCCATCGCCGCCGTCGCCGCCTTTCTGGCCGGTGAGGATGAGCGAGCCGTAGCACTTGGCCAGCATGCCGGTGTAGCCGTCGGCCGTGGAGTAGACCTGCTCGCTGACGAGCTGGTTGTCGTCGATGGGCATGGTGTCGAGATCGCTGAAGCACGATGTAAGCCCTGCCGTGGCGAGGGCGATTGCTGCTATGCTGGAATATATCTTGTTCATAACTGTGTCTGGTCTTTAAGTTTGTTTAGAAGTTTAGGTTAGCTGAAACGGAGAAAGTGCGCGGACGGGGGTACACCTCGCGGTCGATGCCGTTGGACAGCTCGGGGTCGATGCCCGAATAATCGGTGAAGGTGTGGACGTTCTGCACGGTGAAAGCCAGGCGCAGCGAGCTGGCCTTGTTCCACAGCCGGCGGAAGGTGTAGGCCAGGGTGATGTTGTCCAGACGGAAGAAGTCGCCTTTCTCGAGCCAGTAGTCGCTGTAGAGCTGCTGGATCTCGAAGCCATTATCGCGCGTAGAGGGCAGCAGGTTCGAGAAGTTGCCCTGGTCGCTGTAGGCCGACTGCAGGTACTGGTCGCCCTTGATGTAGTTGTATACGTAGTTGCCGAAGGCGCCGTGGCCCGAGATGCCCAGGTACCAGTCCTTGTAGGTGAGCGACGTCGAGAGGCCCATGTACGTCTTGGGCAGTGCGCTCTTGCCCGTGGCGTAACGCGTCTCGGTAGTCGAGACCGATCCGTCGGGCTGCACGTACTGACCCTCGAGGGGCTTGCCGTTCTGGTCGTAGGCCTGCTTGGCCAGATAGAAGGTATAGGGGCGCTCGTCTAACACGAAGCACTGCACGAACTTGCCCGTGCCCGAGATGGCACCCGTAGCCACGTAGTTGTCCTTCGAGTCGATGGTGTTCAGTTTGGTGATCTTCGACGTGTTCCACGTGAAGTTAGCGTTGACGTCCCACTTCAGGTCGCGGGTCTCGATAGGCACGGCCCCGATGGCCAGCTCGACGCCCTTGTTGTCCATCTCGCCGATGTTAGTTGTGATAATGGGCGAGTAGTTGGTGCCGGCCGAGACGTTGATAGTGTTCAGCAGGTTCTTGGTGTGGCGCTTATAGACGTCGATGGCACCGTAGATGCGGTTGCCGAGGAAACCAAAGTCCAGACCGGCGTTCCATGTCGTGGTGGTCTCCCACTTGATGTCGGGGTCGTTGCCGTTGGGGCGGTACATGTAGTACCATGTGTCGCCGAAGCGGTAGCTCGACTCGGGATAGGACACGGAGAAAGTGGTCATGTAGGGATAGTCGTTGATGATGTCCTGCTGACCCGTCTGGCCGTAGCTCAGACGCAGCTTCAGGTTCGACAGCCAGTCGACCTGCTTCATGAACTGCTCCTCAGTGATGCGCCAGCCCAGTGCCACCGAGGGGAAGTAGCCCCAGCGGTTTTCCTTGGCAAATCGCGACGAGGCATCACCACGCAGCGTGGCGGTCAGCATGTAGCGGTTGTCGTAGGTGTAGTTCACGCGGCCGTAGAGCGAGAGCAGGTAGTACTCGGTCTCCTCGTGCTTGGGCGAAAACAGCTCGTCGCCGGAGGGCGAAAGCGTCGTCTCGTCGAACTTGCGCCAGAAGTGCTGCCAGCCGTAGCCGACCATCGCGCTCAGGTCGTGCTTCTTGACGAAGGTGTGGGCGTAGTTGGCATAGAGGTCAAGCAGGTAGTTGTGCTTCTGCTGTTTGCCGTCGTAGTCCAGACCCGTGCCGTCCTTCTTGTTTGCGGTGTACATCATGCCAGCCTTGTCGGGCACGTCCTGCATGAACTTGCTCTGAAGCACGTCGTAGCCCAGGTTGGCATTGAGTGTCAGGTCTTCAAAACCATGCACCTTGTAGGCGATGGCGGCATTGCCTATGGAGCGGGTCACCTTGTTGTGCTCGTCCTGCAGCTCCAGCTGGGCCACGGGGTTGTCAGTCTGGATGGCCATGGGCGACGAGCCGTTCATCCAAATGAAGTAGCCCAGTCCGGGGTCGGTTGAGCTGCCCTGATGCACGGGCCGAGTGGGGTCGTAGCGCAGGGCGTTGTTGACAACGCTGCCGTCCACGATTTTGTTGTTTTCATAGCTTGCCTTCAGGTTAAGCGAAATGGTCAGGTGGTCGTCGAGCAGCGAGGGGGCGATGCCGCCGTCGAAGGTGAAGCGTTCGTAGTTGTTGGTGCGGATGATACCGTTCTGGTTGGTGTAGCCCACAGAGGCGCGGAAGGGGGCCATGCGGGCGGCGTTGCCCGAGACGGAGAAGTTGTGGTCGGTGCCGATTGCCGTGCGGTAGATTTCGTCCTGCCAGTCGGTGTTGGCCTTGCCGTACTCGATATTGGCAGGCACACCCGTGATGGTGGGCACGAAGGCGCGGAACTCATCAGCCGTGAGCGGGTCGAGCCGATGGCCAACGACCGATGTGGAGAAGTTTCCGTTGTAGTTGAACTTCAGCCCGCCGTCGGTGCCTTTCTTCGTGGTGATGACGATGACGCCGTTCGATGCACGCGAACCGTAGATGGCCGTGGCCGAGGCATCCTTTAGGACGGTGAACGTCTCGATGTCGTTGGGGTTGATGGCACCGATGAGGTTGCCGCCTCCCTCGATGGAGGAGTTGTCCACGGGTACGCCGTCGATGACGATGAGCGGGTCGTTGGAGGCCGACAGCGAGGCGCCGCTGCGGATGCGGATGGTGGAGCTGGCGCCGGGCGCACCCGAGTTGGTGACGACGTTCACGCCGGCAATCTTACCGATGAGGGCGTCCTGGGCAGCCGTCTGCACACCCTTGTTCAGCTCGTCGGGCTTGAGGGCGGTGACGCTGCCCGTGAGATCCTTCTTGCGCACCTGGCCGTAGCCGATGACGACGAGTTCATTGAGCGTGTTGGTGTCTTCGCGGAGCACGACGCCGTAGTTCGTGGCCGTGCCGATGCTGAGTTCCGTCTGGTCGTAGCCGATGTAGCTCACGACGAGCTGGGCACCGCGTGGCACGTCGAGCGTGAACTGGCCGTTGAGGTCGGTGACGGTCTTCACGTCCGAGCCCTTCACCTGCACCGTGGCTCCGATGAGCGGATTGCCGTCGGCATCGCTGACGGTGCCCTTCACGGTCTTCTGGTTCTTGGCGGGCCGCTGGGGCTGCTGACCCTCGGTGACGGTCACCTGGCGGCCCGACACCTCGTAGGCCAAGCCCTTCTTCTGGCACATCTCGCTGATGAGTCCGTCCACGTTGTCAGCCTCAAGTGTCACGTCGGCCGGTTCGCTCAGACGGCTGCGCACCTTTTCGTCGTAGACGAAGACGTAGTCGCTGTTGCGCTCGATGTAGTCGAACACGCCCTTGATGGTGGTCTGGTGGGCCTGTAGCATGTAGATGCCGTCGGTGTGGCTCAGCCGAAGGCTTTCGGCGGCAGCGGCTGTCTGCGGCAGTGCCACGAGCGTGGCAGCGAGGCCCATGCCCGCGCCGAAGCGGCGGAGCATCCTACGAGTTAGTAGTTCTCTTTGTTTCATCATTGTTTAGGGTTTTGTTTTAATATTGGTTGAGTGTTATGAAATAGTATTCGAGAGTGTGGTGGTATGAGGACAGACGCAACCGCAGATTCTTATTTGCTGATTTCGATTCGCCGGGCACCCTGATCTTCGACCTGGATGTGGGCCAGTGACTGCAGACTGCGCAGCACGTCGGCGGCATCGCGCTTCAGTTCAAGTTTGCCGTAGAGCTGATGGCGGGGCAGGTTGGGAGCGCAGACGATGGGCACGTCGTAGTAGTGCTGGATGCGGCTGACGACGTGGTAGATGTCCTCGCCGTTGAGGGGAAGGAGACCATCGGTCCAGAGCAGATAGTCGCTGGTGCGGACGTGATCGATGTTTGTGATGTCGCCATTCTCGACGGTCAGCAGCTGGCCTGGCTTCATCTTCGCCTTGTCGTTGTGGGTGGTGGTCACCTCTACCTGTCCCTCGGCCAACACCACGCACGAGCGGCTGCGGTCGTAGTCGTAGACCGAGAAGCGGGTGCCGAGCACGCGCAGCAAGAAACCGTCGGTCCTGACGGTCATGGGGCGCGTGGCATCGTGGGCGGCCTCGATGTAGACCTCGCCGTGGACGTAGATTTCGCGGCTGTCGGCAGCAAAGCGTGCGGGCCACTCCACACGGCTGCGGGCGTTGGCTACGATGCGTGATCCGTCGTTCAAGCGCAGCGTCAGCCGTCGGCCCGAGGGCACGCTGACGGAGCGCATGGCCACGGGAGCCTCGTCGCGGGCGTCGGTCTGAGCCTTAGCCAAGAGCGTGGAGCTGTCGGTCGCGGTCATCCGGTCATGGCCAAGCCCAATGAGCAAGGCCAACAGTGCGCAGGCGGCAATACCCGTGACAGCGACCAGCCAGCGATGGCGTCGTCGAGAGAGATTATGGCGCTGGATTTTGTCATAGGTTTTAAGCTTAATGCTGTCGAGGTCGCTGTTCATGGGCATGCAGTGGTCGATGAGCATCTGGATTCTCATCTCGTTATCGTGATTAGTGTTGGTTTCACTCATTATTATAATTATAGCCTTTGTTACTTTTTTACTGTTAAAGGTCAGGCTTGCCGTCGCAACTGCTGGCGCAGCTGGCTGAGGGCCTGGGTAATGTGGTAGTTGACCGTGGCCTCGGTGATGTCAAGCATGCGGGCGATGTCGGCGTAGCTGAGACGCTCCACCTTGGCCAGAAAGAATACGTGCTTCGTGCGTGGGGGCAGCAGTGCGATGGCCTCGTTCAGCCGGCGGCTCTCCTCGTCGCTGATGAGGTGGTCGATGGGCGAGGCCGGCTGGATCTGGGGGAAGAGGAAGTCCTGGAATCCGTCGATGGACACTTCGCGCCGCTGCCGCCGGTGGTGGCGCAGCGCCGAGACGGAGCGGTGGTAGACGATGGTGTTCATCCATCCCGCCAGACTCTCCATCTGCTGAAGTCGCGAGCGGTTTTTCCACACTTCGAGAAACACGTCGCTGACCACCTCCTCAGCCAGTTCGCGCTGACCGAGAATACCATAGGCGTGATGGTAGAGCTGTGGGCCGTAGCGGTCCATAAAGCTGTCGAAGGCCAGTTGGTTGCCTTGGGCGATGTGGTAGAGTTCCGTGCGTTCTCCGTCCATGGGTCTGTCAAGTCTCATTTCTATCAATTTCAAACGCACGTCAAGGGAAAATCAATAGTCGTAATCCGTCGGATTTAAGCTTAATTAACTTCTGTGTGCATAATTGTAACCATTCAGCGACTTGTTTTTTTTTAGGATGCGCTTCGCGCAGAAATTAAACAAAATTGAATTCAAAATTTATCATTATCTTTGTTTAATTTTGAGCAAAATTTTGTTTAATTTCTCGCCGAAGGCGATCCGTTGCTCACAGAGAGGGCGCTATAAAACCATAGAGCGTGATTCGCTGAATAGTTACGCATAATTGGCACATTGTTTTAATAGTCACACCAGGGGTGTTTAGTTTGTGTATAGCAGGACTAAACAAAGTGTATAGGCTGGGAATACACAGTGTATAGCCGGACTATACACTGTGTTTAGCCGGGCTATACACTTTTTGAACAATTGCCAAAGGGGAGGGTGGTCAGCGGCGCTTTTTCATCTGCTTGGCGTTCCACTTCTGTAGGCGCTTGTATTCCTTCTTGGTCAGGCGCATGAACGAGCCGTGCTGCGGCCCGGTGACGCCCTCGATGTCGACCGGGTCGTGGAAGTTGCGCAGGTGCTCGTCGGCCTCGCAGATGCGGTAGTGCTTGGGATTGTCGCTGTACTGGATGTAGGCCACGCGCCACGTCTTGTCGCCGATGAGCTGGAAGGCGCTGGAGCCTTCGCAGTTCTTCTTGCCCTCAAAGGAGACGTAGTCGTCGTCGACGGGCTCGCCCCAGCCGTGGGTCAGGTGCTGGCTGGTGGCGGTGAAGATGCCCTTCTTGCCACCCTCCTTCTTGATGAGCATGTGGTAGAGACCGTCGTCGAGCAGGTTGATGTCGGCGTCGATGGTGGCGTAGCCCCAGTCGAACAGCAGGCGCGGCTGCGTCAGTCGGGTGAACGACTTGTCTGCGTAGGAGTAGTACATGCGGTCGTACTGCTCCTCGGGGCGGTTGAGCATCGAGTAGTAGATCATGTAGCCGCCCCACTCGCCGTCGGGCCAGCGGTAGTTGGGATCCCAGAAGATCTGAGGCGCCCAGACGCGGTTGATGGTCGACCAGTCGCGATAGACGCTCGGCGACTGCGGGTCGCAGAAGATCTGCGTGCCCTGGCGGTAGTCGAAGGTGACGCTCTTCCAGTGTATCAGGTCATTGGAGCGCAGGAGGTCGATGCCGTAGTTGTCCCACTTGTGCGACTTGGCTACGCACATGTCGGTGGTCACCATGACGAATCCCTTGCCGTCCCAGGCGCGGGTGATGTAGGCATCGCGCTGTCCGCCCTCGATGCGTGCGTGCACCTTGGTGTCCATGATGGGCTCGCCGCCCAGGATGTCCTCATAGTGGTAGCCGTCGCGGCTCAGTGCATAGGCCGTCCATTCGCCGCGGTCGCTCATGTGGCAGTAGAGGTAGCCATAGTCGCCGCGCTGGATGTTCTGCGCCTGAGTGGTCATTGCTGCAAGCGCGAGGCCTGCCAGTGTCAGTATTCGTTTCATCTTTGAATTAAGAGATTAGAATTTAGAATTAAGAATTCTATTTAGAATTAAGAATTTAGAATTCAAGCACGAGGCTCTGGCGGGGCTTGAGCTCGATGTTCTTCGTCAGGTCATAGTAGTGGCCGGTGAGCACGTCGCGGCCACGGACGTTCTGGCCGATGACCTCCTGATAGCGCTCCACCTGCATCGTGGCCGGCTGCGACGTGCCGTTGAGCACGGTCAGCACCGTGCGGCCATAGAGCTGGCGGGCAATGACGTAGACGCCGCCGAAGGGGATGAACTGCGTCTGCGAGCCCTCGGTGATGACGCGGTTGCCCTGACGCCAGTGCAGCAGTCGGCTGAGCCACGCGAACATCTGCTGTTCCTGGCGCGTGCGGCCGTCGCGTGTGAAGGCGTTGTGCGTGTCGCCCGGGAAGCCGCCGGGGAAGTCCTTGCGTACGTTGCCGTCGGTCACCTCCTTCGTGCCGTTCATCATCACCTCGGTGCCGTAGTAGAGCTGCGGGATGCGGCGCACGGTCAGCAGCAGGGCCAGTGCCTGCTTCAGCATGAGCGAGTCGCGGCCGTCAGCCAGGAATCGGTCGGTGTCGTGGTTTTCGATGAAGGCCAGCACGCTCGAGGGGTTCGGATAGAGGTAGTCGTAGACAAACGAGTTGTCGATCCTGTTCAGGCCCTTCCACCAGCCGTCGGTGTCCTCATGCCTGGCCTGGCTGAGCTTGTCGAAGAACGAGAAGTCCATGACGGTCTTCAGATATGAATTATGCTCTGACAGCTTCGAGTCCTTCTGCCATGCTGCGGTGTAGGCGGGCTCGGTGACCCACGTCTCGCCGACGGTGTTGAAGTTGGGATATTCCTCGTCCAGCTCCTTCATCCACTGGGCCATCGGCTCGGCAAAGGCGTAGGGATAGGTGTCCATGCGGATGCCGTCGATGCCGGCCGTCTCGATCCACCACTTCGAGTTCTGGATCAGATAGCGCATCAGGTGCGGATTCCTTTGGTTCAGGTCGGGCATCGAGGGCACAAACCAGCCCTCGGTGGTCTCCTTCAGGTCGATCTTCGAGGCGTAGGGGTCGACGACGGGCGTCAGCTTATAGCTCGTCTGCAAGAAGCCCACCCCCTGCCCCTCCCCAAGGGAGGGGAGCTGGTCACCTTGGAGGCTCTCTTTTCCATCAGGACTATCTAAGCCCCTCCCTCGGGGAGGGGTTGGGGTGGGCTGCAGATTGAGCCAGTCCTTCGAGGGCAGGTCGCTGACCCAGGGGTGCTCGAAGCCGCAGTGGTTGAAGATCATGTCCATGACCACCTTCAGCCCCTTGGCATGAGCCTCGCTGATGAGCTGCCGGTACTCGTCGTTCGTGCCGAAGCGCGGATCCACCTTGTAGTAGTCGGTCGTGGCATAGCCGTGATAGGTCGAGAAGCCGTTGTCCGTGTCGGGCGAGTTGTTTTCCAGGATAGGCGTAAACCAGAGGGCCGTGACGCCCAGTTCGTTGAAGTAGTCCAGGTGCTCGCGAATGCCGGCAATGTTGCCGCCGTGGCGCAGCGACGGCTTTGAGCGGTCGACGACGTAGTGGTTCATCCCGTCGCCCTCGCCCTTCTTTTTCTTCGGGGCAGCCTGGGCGGGGCTTGCTCCCTGCGCGAAGCGGTCGGGCATGAGCAGATAGAGCACGTCAGAGATGTCGAAGCCGCGGCGCTCCTCGCCCCGCATCAGGCGCTGCTTGAGCTCGTAGCTGACCTTCAGCTTGTCGAAACTGAGGGTCATCGTGCCGGCCTGGGCGCCGCTCAGGTTGAGATAAACCAGCAGATAGTTGGGCGAATCGAGGCGCACGATGCTGTCGACGGTGACGCCCGGATAGTCGGTCGTGACGGTCTTCACGTCGCGGATGCCGCTACCGTAGACCATCAGCTGTAGCTGCGGATTCTTCATGCCCACATACCAGTCGGTGGGGTCAATCCGGCTGACCGTCGGTTTCACGTTCTTTGCTGCATTCATTGTCATAGTGCTCATCAGCAGAGCAAGCATAAAAGATAGTTTTTTCATACTCAGTTTTTAGTTAGTCGGCCACAAAGTTACAAATTATTTTTCACTCTGCCGACGTTTTCCTTTGCATTTTTTGCGGATTTCAATAAAAAAGCATTAACTTTGCACACAATATTACTACAAACATCAAAGCAAAAGACGTATGAATCTGACAAACACTCTGCTCACCGTCGGTCTGGCATCGGGAATGATGCTGCTGACTGCCTGCCGTGGCAATGACACCAGTGCAAACCCGCTGCTCGAGGACAGCACGCTGCCCTATGGCGCACCTGACTTCAGCCGCATCAAGACCGCTGACTACCTGCCCGCCATCCGGACCGCCATCGCCGAAAAACGCGAAAACATCCAGAAGATTGTCGACAACCCCGAGCCTGCCACTTTCGAGAACACCATCGTGGCCTTTGAGGAGAGCGGCGTCCGGCTGGAGCGCATCGTCAACGTGCTCTATGCCCTGGCCTCAGCCGACAAGACGCCCGAGATAGCCGAGGCCGAGAAGGAGGCCACGCCCCTGCTGACCGACCTCGACAACGAACTGATGTTCAACAAGCAGCTCTTTGAGCGCATCAAGACCGTCTACGATGCCGTTCAATCCTCAATGGTCAATGGTCAATCCTCAATGGTCAATGGCCCTGAGGATCTGAAGCTGCTCGACGAGACCTACAAGCGCTTCGTGCGCGCCGGCGCCCTGCTCTCTGACGAGGATGCCGAGCGGATGAAGCAGATCAATCTGCGCATCGCCGACCTGCAGCAGCAGTGGGGCGACGCCCTGCAGGCAGCCACCAATGACGCTGCCGTCTGGGTCAGCTCCGTGGAGGAGCTGGCCGGTCTCAGCGAGGCTGACATCGCCCAGTGCAAGGAGGACGCTGAGAGCCGCGGCGGCAAGGCTCCCTACTGCATCGTCATCGTCAACACCACGCAGCAGGCCATCCTGGCCAGCCTCGACAACCGCGACCTGCGCCGCCGCGTCTACGAGGCCAGCATCCACCGCGCCGACGGCACGGGCCAGCACAACACGTTTGCCATCTGCACCGAGATTGCCCGTCTGCGCGCCGAGCAGGCCAAGATCATGGGCTATCAGAACTATGCCGAATACTCGCTGGAGAACACGATGGCCAAGACGCCCGACGCCGTCTACTCGTTCCTGCGTCAGCTCATCAGCGACTACACCCCGAAGGCCGACGCCGAGACGCGTGCCATCGAGGAGTATGCCCGCCGCACCGACCCCCAAATCTTCAATAATCAATCCTCAATGGTCAATGGTCAATCCTCAATGGTCAATAAGCTTGAGCCCTACGACCGCTTCTACTATTCGGCCAAGATGAAGAAGGAACTGCTCCAGATCAGCGACGACGAGGTGAAGCCCTACTTCAATGCCGACAGCGTGCGCCTCAACGGCGTGTTCTATGCTGCCAACCGCGTCTACGGCCTCACGTTCAAGGAGCGCACCGACATTCCCGTCTATCATCCCGACGTGAAGGTCTACGAGGTGTTCGACCGCGACGGCCAACCGCTGGCTCTGTTCTACAGCGACCTCTACCGCCGGCCCACGAAGCGCGGCGGCGCCTGGATGAGCGAGTTCCTGCGCCAGAGCTCGCTGCGCGGGCAGCTGCCTATCATTTATAATGTGTGCAACAGCGCCAAGGCGCCCGAGGGACAGCCCTCGCTGCTGACGTGGGACGAGGTGACCACCATGTTCCATGAGTTCGGTCACGCCCTGCATGGCATCCTCTCCTCGTGCAAGTATAACTCGCTGGCCGGTACCGAGGTGGCCCGCGACTTCGTCGAGATGCCGTCGCAGTTCAACGAGTCGTTCGCCTCGATTCCCGAAATCTTCGACCACTATGCCCTGCACGCCGTGACGGGCGAGCCCATGCCGGCCGAACTGAAGGAGCGCATGCTGAAGTCGATCAACTTCCAGCCGGCCTACGCCCTCGGCGAGAACCTCGGGGCCACCTGCGTCGACATGGCATGGCACATGCTCACGGCCGACCAGATCCCCACAGCCGATGAGGCCCGTCAGTTTGAGACCGAGGCCCTGCGCCAGGTCGGCCTGCTCAACCCGCAGATTCCCCCGCGCTACATGACCTCCTACTTCAACCACATCTGGGGCAGCGGCTATGCCGCCGGCTACTACAGCTACCTCTGGACCGAGGTGCTGGCCGTCAACGTTGCCGACTGCTTTGCCCGTCGCGGTGCGCTCGACCCCGCCGTCGGTCAGGACATGCGCGAAAAAATTCTCTCGCGCGGCAACACCCGTGACCTCCTCGAAATATTCACCGACTTCACCGGTCTGGAGCAGCCCGACGCCAGCGGTCTGCTCCGTGCCCGCGGTCTGTAGAGCATCACGCACGATTATGAGACGCATCTATCTTATCTTATTGATTCTGAGCTCCCTGTCGGCCAATGCCATCACCAGGGAGAACCTGACCGACTATGCCAAGTCATTGCAGGGCAAGAAGAAAAGCGAGCTGAAAACGGCCATCCATCAGCTGATTGGGTCACCCAAAACGCTTAGCTATGGAAGCGGCGTGAATAATACCTGGGGAGGATTCTATTCCACTGACCGCAATAGCGAGACCAACGAATGCATCAACCGTTATAGTGCCAGGAAGTTTTATTTCGGAAACAAAGGAACTTCTATCAGCGGTATGAACATCGAGCATTCCTTCCCCAAGAGCTGGTGGGGTGGTAGCGAGAATAATAGTGCCTACAAGGACCTCTACAATCTTTATCCGTCGGACGAAAGTGCTAACTCGTCGAAGAGTAACTACCCGATGGGCATCGTGACGACTGTCAAGTCTGAGGAAGAAGGCTACGACAAGGTCGGGAAAGGCACCATCGACGGTGTGAGCGGACGCAACTGCTGGGAGCCTGGCGACCAGTACAAGGGGGACTTCGCCCGAGCCTACATGTACATGGCCACAAGCTACCAGAACCTGACATGGACAGGCACTGAGGGACTGCAGCAACTGGAGAACAACACCTGGCCAACGCTGAAGCAGTGGGCCTATACGCTCTATCTCACCTGGCTGATCAGCGACCCTGTCGACGACCTGGAAATCGACCGCAACAATGCCGTCAGCGCAATTCAGGGCAACCGCAACCTTTTCGTCGACTTCCCCTATCTGGCTGAATACGTCTGGGGCGACTCCATCAACGTGGCGTTTAATCCATATACGTCCGTGACGACGGCCGAAGACGATGCCCGCTACACGGGGCATGCCACTGTTGTCGTTGCCAAGCCGGCGTTCTCGCCCGACGGAGGCAGCTATAGCAGCGCGCAGACTGTAGCCATCACATGCCCTACGCCCAACGTAACAATCTATTATACGCTCGACGGCTCGTCGCCAACAACCTCCGGCATACGCTACACTGCACCGCTGACAATCAGTGAAAGCACTACCCTTAAGGCCGTAGCCATCAATGCGAGCGGCATCATGAGCAATGTCGCAACGGCCATCTACACAATCTATACCACCTCACCCGACTTCGTTGAAACTTTCGACCTTTGTAATGGAACCGGAGGCAACGACGGGAAGTTCAGCGGCAGCGTGGCTTCCGCCACATTCATGCCTGACAACGACGGATGGACAGCTACGAACAAATATGGTGGCGACAAATGTGCTCGATTCGGGAATAGCAGCAGTGCTGGAGTTGTAACCACGCCTGAGTTCTCCGTCAATGGTACATCAACATTCAGCTTCAGGGCTGCCGCATGGGTTGGTGACGGCACTGCGTTGACACTCACCGTCAGCGGCAACGCGACGCTGTCGCAGACTTCGCTGACGATGAAGGCGGGCGAATGGACCACCTACACGCTGACCCTGACCGGCTCGGGTAATGTCAAGATCAAGTTCACGCCCTCTAAGCGATTCTTCCTCGACGACGTCTACGTCCATGCGCAGAAGGTGCCCGGCGACGTGAACAAGGACGGACAGCTGACCATCGACGACGTCATGGCTCTTGCCGACATCATCCTTGGCATCATTCCCTCTGACTCGACCGATTACGACATGGAGGCAGCCGACTTCAACAACGATGGGCAGACGAGCATTGCCGACGTTACCAAGCTGCTGAACACCATTCTGAAGAAATAGGTCGGAGTTTTGTACACAGCCGATGTACGTTTTGTACATCGGCTGTGTACGAATTGTACATCGGCCATGTACTAAATTTTGGTGAATATTTTCGAAATACAAAAAATATCAGTAACTTTGCGGGCAAAAACCAAAAAAGAGAAGACCAATGACCTATTCGATAGTGAAGGTGGCGACCCTGATTGGGGCGCGCCGCTACGGCGAGGCCGAGACCTCGATAGGGTGGCTGCTGACCGACAGCCGCTCGCTTTGTTTCCCCGAACAGACCCTGTTCTTTGCCCTGCGCTCGCAGCGCAACGACGGTCACCGCTACATCGACGACCTCTACCGGCGCGGCGTGCGCTCGTTCGTCGTCGAGCAGGTGCCCGACGACTGGGCGTCCAGCTATGCCGACGCCAACTTCCTGCGTGTGCCGTCGACGCTGGCTGCCCTACAGCGGCTGGCCGAGCGCCATCGCGACGAGTTCCAGATCCCCGTGGTGGGCATCACGGGCTCCAACGGCAAGACGTGGGTGAAGGAATGGCTCTACCAGCTGCTCAGACCCGAGGGTGGGGTGGTGCGGTCGCCCCGCTCCTATAACTCGCAGATCGGCGTGCCGCTCAGCGTCTGGCTGCTTGGCGAGCACTCGCGCATCGCCCTCTTTGAGGCGGGCATCAGCCAGCCGGGCGAGATGCTGGCCCTGCGCGACATCATCCAGCCGACCGTCGGCGTGTTCACCAGTCTCGGTGCTGCCCATCAGGAGAACTTCCGGTCGATGGACGAGAAGTGCATGGAAAAGCTGCAGCTCTTCCAGGACACCCAGGCCATCGTCTATCCCTCGGACGACGACGTCGTCAGCCGCTGTCTGCGTCGCTCGCAGTATCGTGGCGAGCGCATCGGATGGAGCCGCTACGACGAGAAGGCAGCAATGTATATAATGCAGACCCGGCAGACCCACCCCCGGCCCCTCCCTGCAGGGAGGGGAGTAAATACTTCTGCTATTGATAATACCGACGGCAAAACTATCTACTCCCCTCCCTCACCGGGAGGGGCCGGGGGTGGGTCAGTTATCTCTTATATATATAAAGGTACGCGCGGCAGCTACACCATCCCCTTCATCGACGAGGCTTCGATTGAGAATAGCATCACCTGCGCGGCCACGGCACTCTATCTGGGTATGACGCCCGAGCAGATAGCCGAGCGCATGCCGCGACTGGAGCCCATCGCCATGCGACTCGAGGTGAAGGAGGGCCAGCACGGGCTGACGCTAATCAACGATGCCTACAACAACGACCTTCAGTCGCTCGACATCGCCCTCGACTTCATGCAGCGCAGGCCCGACCAGCAGGGGCGCCGGCGCACGCTCATCCTGAGCGACATCTTCCAGAGCGGCGAGTCGGCGGCCGAGCTCTACCGCCAGGTGTCGGAGCTGGTGCAGAAGCGCGGCGTCGACCGCTTCATCGGCATCGGCCCGGAGCTGTCGGCACAGTCCGAACGCATCGGCATCGGGCAGAAGTGGTTCTATCGCGACGTCGACCAGTTCCTGGCCAGCGGCGTCTTCCGCTCGCTCCACGACGAGGTGGTGCTGCTCAAGGGCGCCCGCCCGTTCGGCTTCGAACGCATCGTCGAGTTGCTGGAGCAGAAGGTGCACGAGACCATTCTTGAGGTCGACCTGAACGCCGTGGTCAACAACCTGAACTACTATCGCTCGCTCATGAAGCCCGAGACGAAGATGGTCTGCATGATCAAGGCCGACGCCTACGGGGCCGGCGCCATCGAGATTGCCAAGACGCTGCAGGACCACCGAGTCGACTATCTGGCCGTGGCCGTGGCCGACGAGGGGGCTGCGCTCCGACGGGCCGGCATCACGCAGAACATCATCGTCATGAACCCCGAGATGTCGTCGTTCCAGACGCTGTTCGACTACGACCTGGAGCCTGAGGTCTACTCCTTCCGCCTGCTCGACGCACTGGTGCGCGCCGCCCGGGCGCAGGGCATCACGGGATGGCCCGTCCACATCAAGCTCGACACGGGCATGCACCGTCTGGGATTTGAAAACTCTCAACTCTCGACTCTCATCGACGTCCTGAAACATCAGCAGGCCGTCATTCCGCGGTCGGTGTTCAGCCATTTCGTCGGCTCCGACAGCGTTGACTTCGATTCCTTCTCTGCCCGCCAGTTCCAGTTGTTCGACGCGGCCAGCCGACAGTTGCAGGCTGCCTTCCCGCACAAGATCCTGCGCCACATCGACAACTCAGCCGGCATTGAGCACTTCCCCGAGCGCCAGCTCGACATGTGTCGCCTGGGCATCGGGCTGTATGGGGTGGAACCAAGACCCACCCCCAGCCCCTCCCTGAGAGGGAGGGGGGCAGATAGTTCTTTCCCTGATAATTCCGATAGCAAGTCTTTATACTCCCCTCCCTCTCAGGGAGGGGCAGGGGGTGGGTCTCTCCAACCTGTCAGCACGCTGAAGACCACTATCCTGCAGATCCGCGAGGTGCCCAAGGAGGAGACCGTCGGCTACAGCCGCAAGGGCGTGCTTGAGCGCGACTCGCGCATCGCGGCCATCCCCATCGGCTATGCCGACGGACTGAACCGACGGCTGGGCAACCGCCGCGGCTATTGCCTCGTCAACGGCCAGAAGGCTGACTACGTGGGCAATATCTGCATGGACGTGGCCCTGATCGACGTCACCGACATTGACTGCAAGGAGGGCGACAGCGTGGAGATCTTCGGCCGCAACCTGCCGGTCAGCGTGCTGGCCGGACAGCTCGACACGATAGCCTATGAGGTGCTGACGGGCGTCTCTAACCGCGTGAAGCGAGTGTATTATCAAGACTGATAAGTAAAAGTTTTGGGTAAAACGTATTGATAATTGGAGAAAAATGTGTAATTTTGCACCAAATCTACGCCAAAACAAACAAATTGACAAATAAATGGAACAGGTTTTTAGCTACATCATTAGTCTTGGCGCATCCGTCATGATGCCCATCCTCTTTACGATTATCGGCCTCTGCATCGGCATGAAGTTTGGAAAAGCGCTCAAGAGCGGCCTCTACGTGGGCGTCGGTTTCGTGGGCCTCGGCATCGTCACGGCCCTGCTGACCACTAATTTCAACACGCCCCTCGATGCCATCTCGAAGATATTCAACCTCGACCTGAAGGTGTTCGACATGGGATGGCCGGCAGCCGCTGCCGTGGCTTACAACACGGCCGTCGGCGCGCTCATCATCCCCATCTGCCTGGGCATCAACTTCCTGCTGCTCGTCACGAAGTGCACCCGCACGGTGAACATCGACCTGTGGAACTACTGGCACTTTGCCTTCATCGGCGCCGTGGCCTACTTCGTCATGGGCCAGAGCCTGCTGTGGGGCTACTTCGCCGCCATCAGCTGCTACATCGTCACGCTCGTCATGGCCGACCTGACAGCGGATAAGTTTCAGGGCTACTACGACAACATGGAGGGCATCAGCATCCCGCAGCCGTTCTGCCAGAGCTTCACGCTCTTTGCCATCGCCATCAACAAGGTGCTCGACAAGATTCCAGGCTTCTCGCGCCTCAACATCGACGCCGAGGGACTCAAGCAGAAGTTCGGCGTGCTCGGCGAGCCGCTGGTGCTGGGCGTCATCGTGGGTGCGCTGATCGGACTGGCCGCCCACTACGACCATTTCGTGAACTTCGCGGCCTATGCCGCCGGTTTTGACTCTACGACCGACGCCGTGATGAGCATCGTCAAGACGGTGCTGTTCCTCGGTGTGACGATGGGTGCCGTGATGGAACTCATCCCCCGCATCACGCGCCTGTTCATCGACGGCTTGATGCCTATCTCTGAGAAGACGCAGGAGGTCGTGAAGCGCAAGTTCCACGGCAAGAAGGTCTACATCGGCATGTCGCCAGCCCTCGTCATCGGCCATCCCACCACGCTGGTCGTCTCGTTGCTGCTCATCCCAGTGACCCTTGTCCTGGCCATCGCCCTGTCGAAGGCCGGCAACCAGTTCCTGCCGCTGGCCTCGCTGGCCGGCATGTTCTATGTCTTCGTGATGGTGTTGCCTTATACGCGCGGCAATGTGGTGAAGACTTTCATCGTCGGTCTGGTGGCTGTCGTCATCGGCCTCTACTTTGTCACCGACATGGCGCCCGCCTTCACGCTGGCCGCCAACACCGTCTATGAGGCCACGCAGGACAAGGCCGCCCAGATTCCAGCTGGCTTCGAGGCCGGCGCCATGGACTTTGCCTCGTCGCTCTTCGGCTACGTCATCTATGCGTGTGTAAAGTATCTGAAATGGATTGGCATGGGTGCGCTGACGCTCGTCACCGTGGCTATGGTGGCGTGGAACCGCCGCCGCATCGTCCGCGAGGAAAAGGTAAAAGAGTAAAAAGGTAAAAAAGTAATAAATAAATAGAAACATTATGAAAAAAACTGGATTAAACAAGGTATTTGGGTGGGTGAAAGGTATTTTACCTTTTTACTTTTTGACCTTTTTACCTTTCATGGCTACGGCTCAGCAGAACGTGACTTTCAAGGCGGCCTGCCATCCTGAGGACGTGAAGCACTACGACACCCAGACGCTGCGCGACCGCTTCGTGATGGAGAAGGTGATGGAAGCCGACAAGATCAACCTGACCTACTCCTGGTATGACCGCTTCATCTTCGGCGGCGCCATGCCTGTGACTAAGGACCTGAAGCTGGAGAACTTCCTGGAGCTGGGCCTCGATGTCGACCCGACGATCAAGGACAAGTATTTCCTCTACAACCGCGAGCTCGGCGTCGTGAACTGCGGTGAGGGCGACGGCTGGGTCATCGTCGACGGCAAGGAGTATGCGCTGTCGCCGAAGGAGGCCCTTTACATCGGTCGCGGCCACATCGGCAAGGACAAGGACGTGAACAAGGAGGTGCTGTTCCGCTCGAAGGACGCACAGAAGCCTGCTAAGTTCTACCTGAACTCGGCCACCGCCCACCAGCACTACAAGACGCAGTGGATCACGCTCGACGGCCGCAAGGGCTCGCTGAAGGCTGCCGTCTGGGGCCCCGTGGGCTCGCTGGAGGAGTGCAACAACCGCACGGTGTATAAGCTCATCGTCAACGACGTGCTCGAGGAGGGTCCCTGCCAGCTGCAGCTCGGTCTGACCCAGCTGAACCCCGGTGCCGCCTGGAACACGATGCCGCCCCACACCCACGGTCGCCGCATCGAGGCTTACTATTACTTCAACCTGCCTCAGGAGCAGACCATCGCCCACATCATGGGTGAGCCGCAGGAGAGCCGCGTCGTCTGGCTGCACAACGAGCAGGCCCTCATGTCGCCCGAGTGGAGCATCCACGCCGCTGCCGGCACCTACTACTACACCTTCATCTGGGGCATGGCCGGTGAGAACCTCTACTACAACGACAAGGACAATATTCCTGTGAATCAGCTGCGCTGATTCACAGGATTTAAGAATTAAGATTTTAGAATTTAGATGTGTCGCCTGCGGCGAGTAAGAAGTAAAAATTAAGAATTGTCCATATGAGTGAATTCAGCAAGATGTTCGATGAGAAGTGCTTGATGTTTGCTACGAGGATAGTTAACTTATGTCGCTTCTTGGATAAAGAAAAACGCGGAAAGCACATCATCGACCAGGTTATGCGTAGTGGAATGAGCATTGGTGCTAATTATTCCGAAGCAGAATGTGCCATCAGCGACAACGACTTCTTAGCCAAGCTTTATATTTCTTTAAAGGAATGCAACGAAACGCTCTACTGGTTGCGTTTGCTGAGAAATGTGAACGATATTGATGAGAAGCAGTTTCGCTCTATCTTTGATGACGGAGAAGAAATCAAACGCATGCTTGTAACCATCATTAAGACAAAACGCAAAAACATGGAGAAATCCTAACTCTTAATTCATACATCCTACTCGCCGCAGGCGATACATCTAAAATCTAAACTCTAAATTCATACATCCTACCCGCCGCAGGCGATACATCTAAATTCTAAATTCTTAACTCTAAATTCTAAATTCATACATCCTACTCGCCGCAGGCGATACATCTCAATTCTAAACTCTAAATTCTAAATTCATAAAAGCAATGACCCCCGTACAAACCACAAAAATGTCCAACTTCCGTTGGGTCATCTGTGCGTTGCTGTTCCTGGCAACCACCGTCAACTACATGGACCGTCAGGTCCTCTCGCTCACGTGGAAAGACTTCATCGCCGTCGACTTCCATTGGTCGGACGCCGACTACGGCACGATTACCGGTCTTTTCTCACTTTTCTATGCCATCGCAAACCTCTTCTCAGGCAAGTTCATCGACTGGATGGGCACGAAGAAGGGCTACCTCATCGCCATCTTCGTGTGGTCTACCGGCGCCGTGCTCCATGCCGGCTGCGGCTGGGCTGCCATGCAGATTGAGGGCTATGGCTCAATAGAGGCCCTGCGCGCCGTGCAGGCCGGCAGCGACGCCGCCGTGGCCATCGCCACCATCTCGGTGTGGCTGTTCCTCTCGTGCCGTCTGATCCTGGCTGTCGGTGAGGCCGGTAACTTCCCCGCCGCCATCAAGGCCACGGCCGAGTATTTCCCGAAGAAGGACCGCGCCTTTGCCACCTCCATTTTCAATAGCGGTGCATCGGTGGGTGCCCTGGCTGCTCCCGCCACGATTCCTCTGCTGGCCCGTGCATGGGGCTGGGAGATGGCTTTCGTCATCATCGGTGTGCTGGGCTATGTCTGGATGGGCCTGTGGGTCTGGCTCTATGACGAGCCTCACCGCAACAAGCGCGTCAACCAGGCCGAGCTCAACTATATCGAGCAGGACCTCGACGACCTGGCCGAGGTGCAGAACCGTCAGGCCGTGAAGGAGCAGAAGGCCATCCCGTTCTTCAAGTGCTTCACGTTCAAGCAGACCTGGGCCTTCCTCGTCGGCAAGTTCATGACCGACGGTGTCTGGTGGTTCTTCCTTTTCTGGGCTCCCGCCTATTTCAGCGACCAGTATGGCTATACGAGCGACTCCGGCATGGGCATTGCGCTCATCTTCACGCTCTATGCCATCGTCACCGTGCTCTCCATCGGTGGCGGCTATCTGCCTAAGTACTTCGTCGAGAAGCGCGGCATGAACCCCTATCTGGGCCGCATGCGCGCCATGTTCATCTTCGCCTGCTTCCCCGTGCTTGGTCTGCTGGCTCAGCCCCTGGGTGCCTATAGCGCCTGGTGGCCCGCCATCCTGATCGGTCTGCTCGGTGCAGGTCATCAGGCCTGGTCGGCCAACCTGTTCTCAACCATCGGCGACATGTTCCCCAAGTCCACCATCGGCACCATTGTCGGTCTCGGCACGATGACCGGCGGTCTGGCCTCGATGGGCATCAACATGGGCTCCGGCCAGTTCTTCAAGTGGGCAGCCGAGCAGGGCTCAGCCTTCACCTTCTTCGGCTTTGAGGGCAAGCCCGCCGCCTACATGGTGGTGTTCTGCGTATGTTCCGTGGCCTATCTCATCGGCTGGTGCATCATGAAGACGCTGGTGCCCAAGTATAAGCCCATCATCGTTGAGGATTGAAGATTATGAAGAAGCAGAGAATTATTGTAATCGCTACCGTCCTGATGTCTGCATCGCTTGCGGTGCAGGCACAGGAGGCGGTCGAAGTCGTGGCCGACACGCTTCAGGCCGATTCGCTGATCGTTGAGCCCGAGGTGCCGCAGGACCGGCTCGACACCATCTATTATAATCGCAACTGGAAGGTCACCGGCAACCGCTCGTTTGCCGACTACTACCGGCTGGCGCTCTATCCTGCCGACGAGTCGCTGCCACGCGAGTTCCGCACGTTTTATATCTCGGGTGAGCGCGAGGGCGAAGGCTCGTTCATCGAGCTCGACAAGGCCGACGACCGCCTGAGCACGTTCGACGGCGAGGTGCTCCGCTACTTCAAGAGCGGCGGGCTGGCCGAGCGGGCCGTCTACGACAAGGGCGTGCTCACCGACACCCGCACCATGTTCTACGAGAACGGCAACATTCGCGAACACGCCACGATGAAGCAGGGCAAGCGCGACGGCCTCGTCAAGCGGTTCACCGAGGACGGACGGGTCTGCCGCTTCGTCCCCTTCAAGGACGGCGTCGAGGAGGGCTACTACGTCACGGTTGACATCGACGGCAACTACTCCAAGTACGACCTTAGCAGCGAGCAGCCACTGCTCGAGCCCGTCACCCCGGAGGACCTGCAGACAGAGTACAAGAACGGTGTGGCATGGCCATACTACAGCAAGAACGGACTCATCGTCGGCGTCAGCAACAGCGATGTCAATGACCTTGGCGGCATGCGCGAGATTGGCTTCTATGTCTTCAACAAGAGCATGATCAACGTCGACCTCGATCCTGACAAGGTTGAGATCTATGCCATCCTGAAGAACGACAAGCGTCAGGACGTGGAGGTGATGCCCGCCAGCGAGTACGACGAGAAGGTGCTCAAGGGCAAGAAAAAGGTTGAGAAGGCCAAGATCAAGCAGAAGGTCGTCCTCGCCTCGGAGCGCGAGAACAACGTCAACAACAACCTTGGCATGACGGGCGTCAACGCCGGTCAGCAGGGCAACGTCAAGGTCTTCCAGGAGCGCATGATTGCCATGCAGGGCCTGCAGCACGTCAGCAATGGCCTTTCCTTCGGGCAGCGCGACACTGAGGACCTGGGCTATCTGGAGCGCACCACCATCCATCCGGGCGAGTGCGTCTCGGCTTTCCTCTACACCAAGCAGAAGAAGGTGCCCGTGCTCCGCGTAAAACTCACCCTCGGTGGCATCGACTACCTCTACGAGTGGATCAACGAGAAGAAGTAGCCTCTCTTTTTTTACGGTTCCCAAACCCAAAATGGCGCTTCTTGAAGGTAATATACCCCTATATTACTTTCAAGAAGCGCCACTTTTTTCTATTAGGACGTGTTATTGACGACGGAGGAAGTCGCGGAAAACGAAGTAACCGAGGAAGGGGTGCTTAGAACAATACCTATTTCGGATTAACTCGATATCTGTGCAGATGGTATTGGGCAGCTCAAAAAAGCCCGATTTTTCGGTATTGCGCATGTCGGGGAATCATTGTACCTTTGCACCTGAAATAAATAGTATAAAGAAATGGGAACACTTAGTAAATTTTGGAACACAAACGCCCGTCCTGAAGGATGGATGGGGCGATTGGCACTGCGCATGATGAACCTGACCCATACGCCGATGGCACTATGGAATCTCTCACTCATCGACTTCCAACCTGACTGGACGGTGCTCGACATAGGCTGCGGAGGCGGCAAGAACATTGCCCGTATGCTGAAACGCTGCCCCGAGGGTAAGGTCTATGGTGTCGACTACTCCGAAGAGAGCGTCGCCTACAGCATCAAGAACAACCGCAGGCACATCGGCACCCGCTGCTTCATCCAGCAGGGCAACGTGATGGAACTTCCCTATGAGGATGCGAAGTTCGACCTCGTGACGGCCTACGAGACGGTCTATTTCTGGCCCGACCTGCCGAAAGCCTTTGCAGAAGTTTTCCGTGTGTTGAAGCCTGGTGGCATGTTTACTTTCTCCTACGGCGATGAAAGCAGTTCCACCATGCGCTACTGGGCTGACGAGATAGAGGCCATGCGCATCCTGCCCACTTCCAAAATCAGCCAACTGCTCACGGAAGCTGGTTTCACCGACTTACAGATAGCCCGCAAAGGCGGCTACACCATCAACTTCCGTGTAAAGAAGAAACTGTAATTTCTTTATAGACTATAGTTATCTCAGCACCTGAGTGAACTCAGGGGCCTGCCCTTCCAATACCGTCACGTAGACCTTGATTTCACCGGCAGGCGCATCGGGGGCTTCACCCTCGCGGGGCAGGTTGGCTGCGGTGAAGAGGTACTCGGTGCCTCCGGGGATGGGGCGCGAGGCTACGGTGGTGGCCTTGGCCTTAATCATCGGATAGTCACCAACGGCTGTGTCGAAGATTGCCGATTCCTCCTCGCTGACGGCGTGCTGCTCTGTGAAGTCAGGCAACTGGATGTACTCGCCCTCGATGAATCCGCCGGCCTTCAGGAAATTGTCGACCTCGGCGGGCATGGCCTCCATGCGAGCCTTGCGGACACCATAGCCAGGCAGAATCTCGGCACCGGGCAGTTTCTCCTTCAAGTCGCGGACGCTCGAATCCAGACCGCCGCTGCCGAAGGAGCAGAACGGCACAATCTTCTTGCCGCTCAGGTCTGCCGTTTCGAGGAAGGCGGCCACAGGCGGTGCGTAGGTGCCACCCCAGACGGGATAGCCGAGGAAAATCACGTCATACTGCGCCAGGTCGGCCTTTATCGGGTTCAGTTCCGGCAGTATGCCCTGTTCCCGTTCCTGCTGCCAGCGGGCAATGGTGGCCTGGAAATCGCCCTCATAGGGCGTGACGGGGACTATCTCCTCAATGTCTGCCCCGAGTCTTGTGGCCAGTTCCTGAGCGACGGTCTTAGTGGTTGTCGTCTGGGAGTAGTAAATCACCAGCACCTTTTGCTGAGGCGCCTCTTTCTTCGAGCCGCACGAAACGGCTGTCAACATTGCTGCCACGAAGGCCAGCATCATCTTGATTGTCTTCATACGCTTTATCTTAATGATATTTCAAATATGAAGCAAAGATACGGAGTTTAGTGCAGATTCCGTAACTTTGTCCTTGAAATTTAGGAATAATTATCATTGAAAACTATTGGTTTTTTTCTTACCTTTGCAATCGGTTAATAACTAAATTTTTGCGATGAGGGGTTCCACCGGCCATTTCAACCTCTGGCTGTCTCATAAGGACATAACGCTTCAAACCCTATGTGCAGGCTACGTGGCCGCTCGTATCTACCAGCCCGCTGACAACCCGCTCACCATCCGCCTGAGACATGAATGTCCATTTTTTTTCTTTAATAATACAACTTGTCAAGTTATGGAAACCTCTGTAAAAACTAAAAACTGTGACTCAGTTTTATGAAACTTTCGGCGGCAAGTCGCTTACATGGGTAATACGTGATAATTCATGTTTAATAATCTTTTCGCCTTCTATATAACTAAATCTTAACGCATTGACAATCAGAAGCAAGCGCATGTAGCACTTTCGTTCTGTAGCCGCAGGATTTTAGCCTGCAACCGTTCGATAGAGCGATCCAGTACTTGCTTCCTGTGTTTGTTGTATATCG
>JAFTGI010000108.1 GCA_017458195.1 Prevotella sp. | reverse complement strand
GTAGGTGGTGATGACGGGCACGTAGTCGTGCGAGCCGCCGGCCTCTCCATCGGTCAGCGAGAGGTCGACAACCTGACTGCCAGAAGGAATTTTCTTTTGCCGGGCGGGGCCTTCCGCATCGGAAACGGAATAGTTGCCGTCGGAAGTGCGCTGGGCCTGCTGGGCAGTAGGTGCACCGTCGCGCCACATGGTATAGTAGAGCAGTTTGTCGTCGTTGATAGCGCTCAAACCGAGAGATACTTTCACGTTGTCGGTATTCAGCAGTGCGTCGCTCGACAGGTCGGCGTCGATGGCAGACTGGCTGAAGCCATGAGGTGTCAGACTGCTGGTGGTCTTGTAGGTGTGCACGCCCACGGTGGTGCTGGTAGCCACGCTGCCATATACCTCGGGCGTCACGCCGGTCTCGGAGATGACGAACTCCTCGGCGCAGTCGATTTTGGCCTGATAGTTGTAGCGCGGACTATGTTCGTTGGTAGCGGTGCTGGCGCTGAACTGGTCGCAGAAAGCAATCTTGCTCAGGTCCACTACCCCGCCGCTGAACGTCAGGCTGCCGCTCTTCGTGCCGTACTTGCTATCGACGGCAGCGGCGCCCTGGTTCGCATAGGCAATGGTGTACTTGCAGCCGCTGGCGGTCTTGTCGGTCAGCGTGACGGTGGCCACCACTACGTCGGCCGTGCCGTCCTCGGCACCGGGAGTCAGGCGGTGAAGGGCGATGGTCGTGGGATAGTGGGCGGCATCGTCGCTCGAGGCAATCAGGTTCGACGTGATGGCCGTCGAGCCGCTCTTGTTGCCGAGCTGCAGGTAGTTGGCATAGTGGTTCTGCTCCTTGGCGTAGTCGTACTGGCTCTCGTAGTCGGTCAGGGACAGGGTCATGCGCTCGCCGTTCTCATAGCCGGGGATGGTGACGGTCTGCACGTCGCTGGTCACGTCGGAGAAACCGGCCGAGATGGGCTTGCCCACTACCACGTAGGACACTTCGCGGCTGTCGGCGTCCTGCTCAACAGTCTCGCTCCAGGTGTTGCCGGCAGCGGTCGAACTGGTCACCGTGGCCACGGGAGTGGGGTCGATATGGCCGTCGGCATCGACGCGGTAGATGTAGAAGGTCTGTTCCTCCTCAAGGCCGGCGGAGTTGTAGGAAGTGTTCCACGTCAGCGTCACCTCATAGGAGTGGTCGCTGGCAGGCTCCTTGCGCTCGGCGGTTGCCGTCACCTGCACGCCGTAGATGAAGATGGCGGGGGCGTGGTCGGGGTTGTAGTTAGAGTAGTTGCTGCCCTTGTCGCGATAGGCGTCGGGCTTGGTGCCGCTGTAACTGCTCGAACTGTAGAGCGAGAGGGTCGGCCAGCGCGACAGGCGGAAGTCGGGCAGGTAGAAGCACAGCGGCGACAGGTCGAAAGCCTCGGTGCCGCTCTTGCCGGACATGGAGAAATAGTGCTGGTACTCAACAATCGACGGACAGTCGTGTTTCACCTTCTGCAGGTCGCCGTTCTTCAAACGCACATAGTAGTCGTCAACCAGGTTCTCACCGCCTTCGGTGACGGGCGAGAACTGCTCGAAAATCTCCTGGAAGGGAAGCAGCGAAGTGGACGTAGGACCGCTGGCGGTAGTCTTGATGACGTCGCCGTTGAGGCTGTTCGACACGGTGGCACCACGGCCGCTGCCCTTCGAGATGAAGAAGTAGCGGTTGTACTTGCCGGAGATGCTGAACATGGTGCCGCGGGTGCGAGCGTCCACCGTACCGACGCGCACGCCGTTGGTAAGCAACTGCACCGAGGCGATGCACTGGTCGAAGTATTCGATAAGCCCGGCCTCGTCGACGATATAGTCCGTATTGCTCTTCCAGAACTTGCGGCGCACGGAGTTGTCCGTGTCGGAACCGCCGGTAAAGGAGTCTTTCTCCTCGACGATGAGCACGGTATAGCCCTCGACGGTCGGCGCCGTGCACGACGTGATGTTGTAGGGGTTGCACTTCACCGTCTTCGTGGTGGAGCCGCTTTTAATCGAAACGTTGGCGTTGATGTAGGCGCCGTAGTAGGCACGGCCCTCAGCGTAGATATTTCCGGCCTTGTTAATCAGGTATCCGCCGTGCAGGATGCCGGGGATGGCCGGATTGGTGTAAACCTCGCGCAGCAAGGCGATGATGTGGCGCGGGTCGGTGGCCTTCTCGGTCACATCGGTGTTATGCACCACGCCGGCCGCATCGGTCCACGAGAACGTGAAGGCCTTGTACTGGTCGTAGGTGTAGGCAGCCATCTCGCGGTGGTCGGCCAGCGCCGACAGCGGAAGCAGGATGGCAAGCGTCAGGACAAACGTCCATCGACAGAGTAGATTTTTAACCATAATTTGTATAATTGAATGAAACAACTGTATTATGCAACCGTGAAAATGCATTATCAAGTAGCGAAATTGCACTATGGAATCGGCGAACTCCATAATGCGGCCCATAGTATAGCAAACTGTCAACCTGCAGCCGCCCTGGCTGACAAAAGCACAGCCTTACACCCGATAAGACTGCACTAATGTCAGCAACGGGCGGCAAAGGTTTGACACGGCAATAGTAGGAATTTCCCCCATCCGCGCCACCCCCCCTGGACGATTGGGCGCCCCTATGGGACAAAAGAACTATCGGGCCGACAAACTTCCGACACCCGCGCGACGGAACGACGGCAAAAAAAACGCCCCGCAGCGGAAGGGCTGCAGGGCGTATGGGGGAAAAGATATGGGGGCGAGGCGGCTGCGCTATCGCATGCTGATGCGCTCGTGGCGATACATGCGGAAGAGTCCGACGGTCATAAGCGCGAGCAGCACCACCCAATGGGCGTGGCCGAAGCCGAAGCCC
>JAFTGI010000010.1 GCA_017458195.1 Prevotella sp. | reverse complement strand
GGGCTTCTCGATGAGCACGCGGTGCGAGAGCTTGTACTTGCCCGTCTTCGGGTCAATCTCGAGCAGCTTCACCTGGATGTGGTCGCCCTCCTTGATGCCGGCCTCCTCGACGGTCTCGAGGCGCTTCCAGTCAATCTCAGAGATGTGGAGCAGACCATCCTTGCCAGGCATAATCTCCACGAAGCAGCCGTAAGGCATGATGCTGCGGACAACGCCGTCGTAGATCTCGCCCACCTCGGGGATGGCGACGATGGCGCGGATCTTGGCCAGAGCAGCCTCGATCGACTCCTTGTCGGGACCAGCCACCTGCACCTTGCCGACGCCGTCGGTCTCGTCGATGTTGATCGACGTGCCGGTGTCCTCCTGCATCTGCTGGATAATCTTGCCACCAGGGCCGATGACGGCACCGATGAACTCCTTCGGAATCTCAATCTGGACGATGCGGGGCACCTGCGGCTTGAACTCAGCACGGGGCTCACTGATGGTCTCGACGAGCTTGCCGAGGATGTGCTCACGACCGGCCTTGGCCTGCATGAGGGCCTTCTCGAGGATGTCGAACGAGAGACCGTCGCACTTGATGTCCATCTGCGTGGCGGTCAGACCGTCGCGCGTGCCAGTGGTCTTGAAGTCCATGTCGCCCAGATGGTCCTCGTCGCCGAGGATGTCGCTGAGCACGGCATATTTGTCCTCACCGGGGTTCTTAATCAGACCCATGGCGATGCCGCTCACGGGCTTCTTCATGGGCACGCCGGCGTCCATCAGGGCGAGCGTTCCTGCGCAGACGGTGGCCATCGAGCTGGAGCCGTTCGACTCGAGCACCTGGCTCACGAGGCGCACCGTGTAGGGGAAGTCCTCGGGAATCTGACCCTTCAGACCGCGCCATGCCAGATGGCCGTGGCCGATCTCGCGGCGGCCGACGGAGCGCTGTGCCTTGGCCTCGCCGGTGCAGAAGGGCGGGAAGTTATAGTGCAGCAGGAATTTCATGTAGCCGCGGTCCAGGACGTCGTCGACGAGCTTCTCGTCGAGCTTGGTGCCCAGTGTGCAAGTGCCCAGGGCCTGGGTCTCGCCGCGGGTGAAGATGGAGCTTCCGTGAGGCATCGGCAGGGGGCTGACTTCGCACCAGATGGGGCGGATCTCGTCGGTCTTGCGGCCGTCGAGGCGGATGCCCTCGTCGAGGATGCAGCGGCGCATGGCGTCGCGCTCCACGTCGTGATAGTAGCGGTCCATCATGGCTTTCTTCTCCTCGAGTTCGTCCTCGGTCAGTTCAGTGTGCTCGGCAGCATACTTCTCCTTGAAGTCCTCGAGCAGCTTCTCGAAGGCGTCGGCACGCTCCTGCTTGGGCAGGGCCTGCTTGGTGATGTCGTAGGCGGGCTGATAGAGCTCGCGGTTCATGCGCTCGCGCAGCTCCTCATCGTTCACCTCGTGGTCGTACTCGCGCTTCACGTCGGTGCCCAGCTCCTTCGAGAGCTCGGCCTGCAGCTCGCACATAGGCTTGATGGCGTCCATGGCTGCCTTGAGGGCACCGAGCAGGTCCTGCTCCGAGACTTCCTTCATCTCGCCCTCGACCATCATGATGTTGTCAGCCGATGCACCGACCATGATGTCCATGTCGGCATGCTTCATCTGCTCGAACGTCGGATCAATGACATACTCGCCGTTCACGCGAGCCACGCGCACCTCTGAGATGGGGCACTCGAAGGGAATATCGCTGCAAGCCAGGGCTGCCGAGGCGGCAAAGCCGGCCAGGGCGTCGGGCTGGTCGACACCGTCGGCCGAGAGCAGCATGACATTGACAAAAACTTCAGCATGGTAATTGCTGGGGAACAGCGGACGAAGGACGCGGTCCACCAGTCGCGATGTAAGGATTTCGTTGTCTCCAGGCTTGCCTTCGCGCTTTGTGAATCCACCGGGGAAACGGCCGGCTGCACTGTACTGTTCACGATAATCTACCTGCAAAGGCATGAAATCTGTTCCGGGAACTGCATCTTTGGCGGCGCAGACGGTGGCCAGCAGAACGGTATTGTTCATGCGGAGCACCACGCTGCCGTCGGCCTGCTTGGCCAATTTCCCGGTTTCAATTGTGATGGTTCTTCCATCAGGCAATTGAACGGTCTTTGTAATTACGTTCATCTTAATTTAAAAACATCTATAAAATAAAAAACGGCGCAAAGGTACACATTATTAAAGAAATAAAAGAATTCTGCGCTTCTTTTTTTTGTTTTTTATGAATAAAAGTGTTATCTTTGCACCCAAAATCAACAAACAGACACTTAAATGAGAACATTTTACAAGGTTTTGGCACTCTCGATGGCCGTCGCCGCCATGGGTGCCTGTTCACAAAAGGAGAAATTCACCGTCGAGGGAACCATCGAGGGCGCTCAGGACTCCGTGCTCTACCTGCACCACATGGCCCTCAGCGGGCCCGTCGTCATCGACTCGGTGAGGCTCGGGGCCGACGGGGCGTTCAGTTTCAAGGCCGACGCGCCCGAGGCGCCCGACTTCTACGTGCTGCGCATCGACGGGCAGATCATCAACTTCTCGATCGACTCCACTGAGACGGTCAGCATCCACGCCCGCTATCCGGGCATGGCTGCCAACTACAACGTCGAGGGCTCGGACAACTGCGAGCGCATCCGACAGTTGGCCCTCCGTCAGCAGGAGCTGCAACGGCGGGTCATCGCCTTGCAGCGGGGCCTCATCGGCCAGCAGCTGGCCGACTCGGTCGAGGCGCTCGTGGAGCGCTATAAGCAGGACGTCACCATGAACTTCATCTACCAGGGGCCCGACCAGACGTCGTCGTACTTCGCCCTGTTCCAGACGCTCGGACAGGTGCCCATCTTCAATCCTCACGCCAGCCGCGACGACATGCGCGTGTTCGGTGCCGTGGCCACGTCGTGGGACACCTATTACCCCGAGGCTGAGCGCACGCAGAACCTGCGCAACATCACGCTCAAGAGCATGAACGAGGCCCGCACCGTCGATGCCCGCGAGAACCAGGTCATCGATGCCGACAAGTTTGTGCAGTCGGGCGTCGTAGAGCTCAGCCTGCCCGACAACAAGGGGCAGCTGCGCACGCTGACCGAGCTGAAGGGCCGGGTGGTGCTGCTCGACTTCCATGCCTTTGCCACCTCGGAGTCGGCTGCCCGCATCCTGCTCCTGCGCGAACTCTATAATAAGTATCACGACCGCGGACTGGAGATCTATCAGGTCAGCATCGATCCCGACGAGCACTTCTGGAAACAGCAGGTGGCCGCCCTGCCGTGGATCACGGTGCGCGACGCCAGTGGCGAGTCGCTCTCGAAATACAATGTGCAGGCCGTGCCGGAGTTCTTCACCATCGACCGGCAGAACCAGTTGCAGAAGCGCTCCACGCAGATGACTGACCTGGAGGCAGAAATCAAGGCATTGCTATGAGGTCGTGGCTGGTAGTGGTAGGTGTGGTAGGTGCAGTAGGTTTGGTAGGTAAAGTAGGGAATAATCCTACCGCACCTACCAAACCTACTGCACCTACCAAACCTACCACACCTACCACCTACCACCTGACAAAAACCAACGACTCGCTCTATCACCTGAACGACTGGCCCCTGCCCTACCCCGTCTACCAGTTCCAGACGGGCGACGTCGACGGCGACGGCCACGAGGATGCCCTGGTGGGCGTCGTCAAGAGCACCCGCTTCCACCCCGAACAGGGCCGGCGGCTGTTCATCTTCAAACTGGTCAACGGCAAGGCACGGCCGCTGTGGCTCGGCTCGAAACTCGGTGCCACGCTGATCGACTTCCGCTTCGTCGACGGCCGGGTGCGCGCCCTCGAGACGTCAGCCACCGGTCGCTATGCCGTCAGCGACTACCGCTGGGAGGACTTCGGCCTCCGCTTCGAACGATTCATCGCCAATCCTACTGATTCAATAACCGCATTCAACATTTTCCGACAATGAAGAAGCTATCATTTCTTTTCATGAGCATGTTGATGCTCGCTGCCTGCAACCAGAAGCCGGGCACTGCCGAACAGACGACCGTGCCACTGAGCCACATCGACATCGAGAGTCTCATCGACACCATCGACACCGGGATGGACATCACGGCACTGCCCGTCAGCGACCTGCGCATCCTGCGCAACGCCTTTGCCGCACGCCGGGGCTATCCCTTCCGCGACGCCTATCTGCGCAGCGTATTCGGGAGCACGACGTGGTACGACTCGCTGATGTGGGCCTTCGACGATACGTCTGACAACTTCATGGACATCCCCTACGACAACGACATCCCCTGGCGCGACTCTTACTACAAAGCCATCAAGCCGGAAGCCCTCGGCTACACCGACGAGCAGCTGGCCTTCATCGACCGCATCAAACAGCGCGAGCAGGAATTGCTGAAGCTGAACTTCAACACGGGCAGCACTGAGAAGCGGGTGAACATGGACAACCTCGTCAACCCGGCGCAGATGACCGTCTTCCCGCAGGAACTTTACGACCGGCTGGCCAAAAACGGGTTTGCCATCGTGCCGGCCGAGCATCTGCAGCTGTTCCATGTCTATGAGCAGAACGACTATCATGCGTTCCCGTCGTTTGTCACGACCGACCTGTATTTGCAGCTCTACCATCTCTACTTCGACGCCATGCTGCGCGAGGTGGAACAGACGCGCTACTACTACCTGACGGAACAGCTCTGCCGCGAGACCCGCAACGAACTGATGCTCCGCAGCGACTCCGCATCGGAATGGCTCTGCACTTTCCTGAACGTGGCCCTGGCCCTGCTCCAGGACGAGGAGCCCATCGACAACCCCACGGCCAGACGCGAATACCAGCAGGCGAAGAAGGCTGAGAATGCTAACTCGGAATTCCTCGGCTATACGGAAGCGCCTTTTGAATACAGCCTGTTCAGGCCCCGCGGCCACTACACCCGCAACGAGACGCTGCAACGCTATTTCCGCGCCATGATGTGGCTGCAGACGGTGCCCTTCCGCACTGACAATGAGCAACAGATGAGGCGGGCCCTGCGGCTGGCTCAGACCATCGGGGAGAGCAACCGTCTGACGGCTATCTACAAGACCTTGACCGAGCCCCTGACCTTCCTCATGGGTGAGCCCGACGACGTGAGCATCCTGCAGGTGTGGGACATCGCCAAGGCCGAGCCTGACTTCAAAGCCTTCTGCCGGAAGGTCGACCGGCTGGCTGAGCAGCAGACGCGCATCCGCCCGAAATTCCAGCGCAGCGGGCGCAACAAGGTGCGGCTGATGCCACAGCGCTATCAGCCCGACGCTGAGGTGCTGCAGGAGATGGTCGACTACGACTCTGACGTGACGAAGCGTGCCACGCCGCGCGGCCTCGACATCTTTGCCGCACTGGGCAACTCGCTGGCCGAGAAAATCCTCACCGACGAACTCAACGAGGCTAAGCGCTGGAAGGATTATAAGCCCAACCTGGAGCGCATGAAACTGCGCATGGACTCCATCAACTGGCAGCAGAACGTGGCCAACCTGTGGATTGACGCCCTCAAGACCGTCACCGAGCAGACCGACGGCGCCCCCTACTTCATGCTGACGCCCGAATGGGGCCGCAAGGAGCTGAATGCCGCCCTGGCCTCATGGGCCGAACTGAAGCACGACGCCATCCTATACGCCAAGCAGCCGATGGGCGCCGAGTGCGGAGGAGCCGGTCCTCCCGAGCCAGTGGTCAAGGGCTATGTGGAGCCGAATGTGGGCTTCTGGCGCAAGGCCATCGACCTGCTCAACCAGACCAACGACGTCTTCGAGACCTACGGGATGCACACCGACCGCACCCGCTCCATCACGGAGCAGATGAGCGAGCGGCTTGCCTTCCTGCTCAAGGCCAGCGAGAAGGAACTGGAAGGGCGGGCCCTCAGCGACGAGGAATGCGACCAGATTGAGTATATCGGTGCCGCCTTCGAGAACCTGTCGCTCGAGATGCTCCGCGAGCCCGACCAGAACCTCTGGGAATGGGAGGCCGTGCAGGGACCGGAGCGCAGCGTGGCCCTCGTGGCCGATGTCTATACGGCCAATGCGGACAACAACCCGCAGCAGTCTATTCTCTATGAAGGCGTAGGCCCTGCTGACGAGCTCTACGTGGTCGTCGAAATCAGCGGCTACCTCTACCTGATGCGCGGCGCCGTCTTCTCTTATCGCGAATTTACGCGCCCCTACGGCGAACAGCGCATGAACGACGAGGAGTGGCAGCAGCGCCTGAAGAAAGACCCGCGCCAGGGTGTCCCCGAGTGGATGGAGCCCATCGTCGTTCCCCTGAAAGAAGCCCCCGTCGACAATGAGGAAGTGTTTTATAGCTCTGGCTGTTAGCCTGTCCTGTATGTCGGCATACCATGCCGACGGAAAAACGAAGGGGCAGCCAGCCCGAATCATCTTCACCGGCGACATCCTGCTCGACCGGGGCGTCCGTCAGGTCATTGAGCGAAAGGGAGCCGACTGTCTCTTCACCGAGGCGGTCGACTCCCTTTTCCGTTCGGCCCAGGCCGTCGTGGGCAACCTGGAATGCCCGGCCACGAAGATGAAGGCGCCCGTCCAGAAGCGCTACATCTTCCGTGCTGAGCCCGAATGGCTGGACGCGCTCAAGGCTCATGGTTTCACCCATCTCAACCTGGCCAACAACCATAGCATCGACCAGGGGCGGCGCGGACTGACGGACACGCAGCAGAACATCCTCAAGGCCGGCATGACGCCCGTCGGGGCCGGAGCGACAATGGCCAAGGCTGCCGCGCCCGTGCTGCTGACCGAGGCGCCACGGCGCGTGTGGCTCGTGCCTTCGCTGTGACTGGCACTCGAGAATTTTGCCTACCTTGCCGACCAGCCCTGCGTCAGTCAGGAGCCCATGGACTCGCTGCTCATGCGGGTGCATCGGTTGCGCCAGCAGGATCCTGACGCCGTCATCGTGGTCAGCCTGCACTGGGGCGCTGAGCACCAGCTGACGCCTACGCCCAGTCAGCGGCTCGATGCCCATCGTCTGGTTGACGCCGGAGCCGACGCCCTTGTCTGTCATCATACCCACACGCTGCAGACGATTGAGCATTACCACGGTGCGCCCATCTACTACAGCATCGGCAACTTCATCTTCGACCCATCGCGTGAGCTCAACGCCAAGACCTGCCTCGTGCGGATGGACGTCACGGACAAGACCCTTGATTTTAAGACCATTCCCGCTACAATCCGCCAGTGCGTCCCGCACGTTGACGCCAAGGCCCCCAACTGGCAGTACGTCGACCCGCGCATCGGCAGCGTCGGCGTGGGCCGCACCTTCCCGGGGCCGAGCATGCCCTTCGGCATGGTCAAGCCTGGCCCTGACTGCACCGTCACGCCTAATGCCGGCTGGGCCTCGATGCCCGAGGTCGTCACGGGCTTCTCGCAGACTCACGTCAGCGGCACCGGTGGCGGCCAGAAGTATGGCAACATCCTGCTGATGCCCTACATCGACACCCCCGAACCACAGCGCCGCCAGAGCGAGGACATCGCCTTGGGCTATTATGCCACGACGTTTGAGAACGGCATCCGCACCGAGATTACCACCTCGGAACGATGCGCCCACTACCGTTTCCACTTCCCTTTTAATCCTCAATCTTCAATTTTCAATCCTCAACTTTTCATCGACCCGACCCATTTCTTAGGCAAAGACACGGTGCCCGACCTGCGCGAGCGCCAGCAGTTCGTTGGCAGTGAGATGGAGGCCGTCAACGACCACGAAGTGCGCGGATTCAGCCGCATCCGGGGAGGATGGAACAACGGCGATGCCTACACCGTCTACTTCTCATTGCAGACCGACCAGCCTTTCCGGTATCACGACGGACACCTCTCATTCACCGACACGCTCGTCACGGCCAAAGTGGGCATCAGCTACATTTCGGCACTTCAAGCTTCAAAAAACGTCGATTCCATCGATTTTGTAAACTGTTTGTCAACTCTCCGAGAAGCCTGGGACCGACAACTCTCCAAGATTGACATAGAGGGCACGGAAGCCGAGAAACGCATGTTCTACACAGCCCTCTATCACACGATGCTCATGCCCGTCGACAAGACCGGCGAAAACCCGAAATGGACGGAAACGCCTTATTACGACGATTACTACGCCATCTGGGACACCTACCGCACGTCGTCGCCACTCATCACGCTGCTCGACCCCGACCGTGAGGTGGCCATCGTCAACGCGCTGCTCAACATTTACAAGCGCGAAGGCTACATGCCCGACGCCCGCTCGGGCGACTGCAACGGCCGCACGCAGGGCGGCTCGAACGCCGAGGTGGTCATCGCCGACGCCTGGGCCAAGGGCCTCGGCCTTCCCGTAAGCCGCGACACTGTCGCGGCACACAAGACAATCGACTACGAGCTGGCCCTCGAGGCCATGCTCAAGGACGGCGAGCAGGACCCTGGTGCCGACCACGAGAAGCACGGCCGCGGCGGTCTCAACGAATACATTCAGCTGGGCTACATCCCCTATGGTATTCCCCGCGCCGGCAACCGCACCGTGGAGTATGCCTTCTGCGACTGGTGCATCGCACAAGTGGCACGGGGCCTCGGACGCGATGAAATCGCGGAAAATTACACACAAAGAAGCAAAAACTGGCGTAACCTATGGCGCTCTGACTACGAATACGACGGCATGCGCGGCTTCATCCTGCCCAAGGACGAGCAGGGCCACTGGCTCGACTCGGTGCCCTGGGGCCCCCATTCAATGTTCAATGTTCAATTTTCAATTCCTCATAAGATTCCCTACACCCCGACGACGAAGGTGGCGCCGTGGTATGTGCCCTGGTGGTCGACCTTCTTCTATGAGGCCACCAGCGAGGAGTATTCGTTGAGCATCCCCCACGACGTGGAGGGGCTCATCGAGGCCTGTGGCGGGCCCGACGCCTTCCGCCAGCGGCTCGACCTATTCTTTGAGAAAGGCTACTATAACGTGCAGAACGAGCCGTCGTTCCTGACGCCCTGCCTCTACCACTGGATCGGGAAGCCCGACCTGAGCACCCAGCGCATCCACCAGATCGTCAACGACCACTACACCGACCGCCCCGACGGACTGCCCGGCAACGACGACTCGGGCGCGATGTCATCATGGCTCGCCTTCCACATGATGGGCCTCTACCCGTTGGCGGGCACCGACACTTACCTGCTGAACATACCTATATTAAATAGCGTCAGCCTCCGCCTGCCGAACGGGAGAACGCTCCGCATCAGCAAAATCGGCGATGGCGACGGTTTCGGCGAGGTCAGCCTCAACGGCAAGGAAATCACCGACGCAAGGATCACTCATCAGGAGCTGTTAGGAGGTGGGGAGCTAATATTCAGCCCCACAAAACCCACAAAACCCACAAAACCCACAAGCCCCACCAAACCCACAAAACCCACAAAACCCACAAGCCCCACCAACCCTACCAGGCTTATTTCCTTCACCCTCAACCGCCAGCTGCGCACCTGGCCGTTTGACTACGGCTGGGCCGGCGACACGCTCGTCGTCAGGTGCAAGGAGACGCTTTACATGATTCCGCGCCAGGATGTTGAGACGGCCGACCACTTCTGCTGGCTCAACCCTCAGGTGGACGGCACCGTTCACCACGACGCCCGCGGCACGTTCATCTTCGTGTCACGAGCAGCCTTCAGCCAACTCTGCCGCGAGGGTCAGATGCAGTACGAGGGACTCCGCTGGCAGCGCATCGGCGAGACCGACGAGAGCATTGACTGCCGCGCCGTCGGCACCCGCACCACCATGCGCATCGCTAAGCACGCCGACCTGCCCATCGTGCTCCGGATGGACAACAATCCGCTGGGCATCGACTGGCAAATAGAATAATGATATAAACATAACAAAAATAAACATGATCCGAATAGCTATCCAGGGCGAGGCAGGCTCGTTTCACGACATCGCCGCCCATGAGTATTTCCACGGTGAGGAGATCCAGCTCATCTGTTGCCAGACCTTCGAACAGGTGTTCAGCGCCGTCAGCGACGACCCCACGGTCGTGGCCCTCGTGGCCATCGAAAACACCATCGCCGGCTCACTGCTCCACAACTACGAGCTGCTGCGCGAGAGCGGCACGACCGTCGTCGGCGAACATAAGCTGCACATCACCCACAGCATCAGCTGTCTGCCCGACGACACCTGGGAGACGCTCAGCGAGGTGCACTCCCACCCCGTGGCGCTGATGCAGACGCGCCACTATCTGGCTCACCACCCTGAGCTGCGCATCGTGGAGGCTGACGACACCGCCGGCGCCGCCCGCCGCATCAGCGAGGGCAACCTGCACGGCCACGCCGCCATCTGCCACGCCGCCGCCGCCCGCCAATACGGGCTGAAGGTGCTCGAGGACGGTATCGAGGACAACAAGCACAACTTCACCCGCTTCCTCGTCTGCGCCGCGTCCGGGCAGGCCGACCGTCTGCGCCCGCTCACGACGACCGACAAGGCCAGCCTGGTCTTCGCCCTGCCCCATGAGGAGGGGTCGCTCTCGCCGGTGCTCAGCGTGCTGTCGTTCTACAAGATGAACCTGACCAAGATCCAGTCGCTGCCCATCATTGGCCACGAGTGGGAATACTTGTTCTATGTCGACGTGACCTATGCCGACCCGACCCGCTTCCACCAGGCCGTCAACGCCATCCTCCCGCTGACGAGCGGTCTGAAGATCTTAGGTGAATATAAGAAAGCACCGTCAGGGAATTAAAAAAACTTCCATTTGCGTTTGGTGGTTTCACATAATTATCGTATCTTTGCAAGCGATAATCATCTTATCACCAATTATTTATTAACTAAAAAACATTTCAGATTATGCCTTAATTCCGCAGCACTTTAGTTTAACTATTTTTATAAGTTCCTGAGCAACAAAAAGTTGCCCAGGATTTTGCCATGTCAGATTTTTCACTTACCTTAGTGCTGCAAATCAAGACAAGCAAAAATCATCCATGACATGG
>JAFTGI010000107.1 GCA_017458195.1 Prevotella sp. | reverse complement strand
CTAAGTTAGGGGGTTGGGGGTCTGAACACCCTCTGGCAATATTATTCTTATATTCTTTCATATCAACTGATTTTCTTTTTGGTCGGTTCAGACCCCCAACCCCCTAACTTAGGGGGCTTAGGGCCAGTTTTATGACTTCCTGGGCGATGATACGGGCCGAGTCGGGCAGGGCCATCTTGAGGACGTTCTCGCTGAGCGAGCGGAGCTTCTGCTCGTCGGCGACGGTCTGCAGGGCCAGGGGGATGAGCTGCTCCTCTGCCTCAGCATCCTTGACGAGGATGGCAGCGCCGCGGGTGGAGAGGGCCATGGCATTCTTCGTCTGATGGTCCTCGGCCACGTTGGGACTGGGCACGAGGATGGCAGGCTTGCCCAACAGACACAGCTCGCTGATGCTGCTGGCACCGGCACGGCTCACGACGAGGTCGGCAGAGCGATAGGCCTGCAGCATGTCGAGGAAATCGGTCCAGACCAGGTTGCTCGAAAACGCGTTGTGGGAATAGCCGCGACGCAGCATCTTCTGGTCGATGTCGTCGTAGTAGTAACGGCCCGTCTGCCAGATGAACTGCACCTCGGGATGCTCGCGGATGAGGTCGAGATGGCTGAGCACACTCTCGTTGAGCGTGCGGGCACCGAGACTGCCGCCCACGATGAGCACGGTCTTCTTGTCGCTGCGCAGCCCGAAGGACGCCAGGCAGTTCTCGCGGCTACCGGGACCGTCGATGAGATCCTGGCGCACAGGGTTGCCCGTGAGCATGATCTTCTCCTTGGGGAAGAAGCGCTCCATGCCCTCATAGGCCACACAGATCTTGGCGGCCTTGGCAGCGAGCTGCTTGTTGGCCAGACCGGCATAGCTGTTCTGCTCCTGCAGCAAGGTGGGAATGCCGAGGGCGTTGGCGGCGCCGAGGGCTGCACTGCTGGCATAGCCCCCCACCCCGACGGCCACCTGCGGACGGAACTCGCGCAGAATTTTCTTAGCCATGCGCTTGCTCTTGAGGTAGTCGAGGGCCACGCCGACATTGCCGGGCTTCCACAACGGGCGGAGGAATCCGCGGATGGGCAGGCCTTTTATCTCATAGCCGGCCTGCGGCACGCGCTGCATCTCCATGCGCCCCTCGGCGCCGACGAACAGAATCTCGGCGTCGGGCTCAAGCTTTCGAATAGCATTGGCAATAGATATGGCGGGGAAGATGTGGCCACCCGTGCCACCACCACTGATGACGACACGAAGCCCACCCCCTTCCCCTCCCTTGGGGAGGGGGGATTGTATAGTTTTGCTGTTCTGATTCTTTTCCATATATATTATTTATTAGTTCTATTCAGACTCCCCACCCTTGGGGAGGGGTTGGGGGTGGTCCCTTTCACTCTTTGGGGAGGGGTTGAGGGTGGGCCTTCTTTGCACTACGGCTGACACTCAGGATGGCACCGATATAGGCACAGTTGACGATGGTCGACGTGCCACCCTTGGAGACCAGCGGCAGGGGCTGGCCAGTGACGATGCCGAAGTCGGTGGCCACCATCATGTTGATGACGGCCTGACAGACCAGCAGCAGGGCCAGGCCCATGATGAGGAATGCCGGGAAATTGTTCTCGCACCGCCCGGCAATGCGCGCCACGCGGAAAAGCAATATGACATAGAGCAGGACGACGGCGAAGGCGCCGATGAGCCCCATCTCCTCGATGATGATGGCGAAGATGAAGTCGCTGAAGGCCTGCGGCAGATAGTCGCGCTCGACGGAGTTGCCGGGGCCCTTGCCGATGATGTTCGACGAGGCGATGGCAAAGTTGGCGTGGGCCACCTGATAGTTGCCCTTGATGTCGTATTCCTCAGGCGAGACACCCTTGGTCGACGAGCGCTTGGTGAGTCGGTTCTTCCAGGTCCAGAAGCGGTGGGTCAGCTTCTGGAAGGCGCTCCTGTCGCCGTCGTCAGCCTTGGGCTTGACAGCCAGTTCGACACCCTGCTCCTGGGCAGCGTCGATCTCCTGACCCTCGCGGTCGAGCTTGGCCATGGAAAAGACCAACGCCATGAACAGGCCGGCCAACAGCACGAGGACGCCGGTGAGCTTGCCCATCTGCAACATCGGCACGCGACCGATGAACATCATGATATAGATGACGCCAAAGAGCAGCACGCCCGTCGACAGGTTCTCGAGGGCTATGAGCAGCACGGCGGGCACGCTGACGATGAGCACATACTTCATCGCCTTGGGGTCGGCGCCGCTGCCGTCAGGACGCTGCATAGCACTGAGGATCTGAGCCGCGGCCAGCACCATCGTGCCTTTGGCGAGCTCCGACGGCTGGAAAGTGAAGCCCGGCAACTGGATGACGCGGTTGGCGCCGTTGATGCTCTGTCCCCAGATGAGCACGCCGAGCAGCGTGGCATAGGTGAAGAAAAGCATCACGGGGGTCATGAGCTTGAAGTAGCGACAAGGTATGTTGAGCGTGATAATGGCCACGACGACGCCCACCAGGATGGTGCCCGAGTGATAGATGAGCGGTCGCAGGTAGTTCTGCGTCTTATAGGTCAGCGTGCTCGAAGCCGAAAAGACTTCGACGATGCTGATCAGGCAGAGGAACAGGAATACTGCCCAGATGGCCTTATCGCCCTTAAACAGATTGGCTACTTTATTCATTGACTGCAGACTTATAGGTTGCGGACTAACGTTTTGAACTGCTCGCCGCGGTCCTCCATGTTCTTGAAGAGGTCGAACGAGGCGCAGCAGGGGCTGAGCAACACGGTGTCGCCGGGCTGGGCCAGCTCGTAGCAGGCAGCGACGCACTCCTTCATCGAATGGGTGTCGCGCACGGGCAAGCCCAACTGGTCGAAGTTGTCGTGCAACTTCTGGTTGTCGGCACCGAGATAGACGACGGCGCGGCACTTCTCCTTCATCAGCGGCTTGATGGGGTCGTAGTCGTTGCCCTTGTCCTTGCCGCCGACGATGAGCACCACGGGCGTCTTCATCGAGTCGAGTGCATACCAGCAGGCGTCGACGTTGGTGGCCTTCGAGTCGTTGACGTAGCTGACGCCACGCACCGTGCAGACGCGCTCCAGGCGGTGCTCCACACCGGGGAAGTCGCTCAGGCTCTGGCGGATAACGTCGCTCTTGATGCCAGCCACGCGCGAAGCAATACCGGCGGCCAGCGAGTTGTAGATATTATGCCGACCGGTCAGGCTGAGCGACTCCTGCTCCATATTGAAAGGCTCAGGCTGCTCGATGACGTACTGACCGGCCTCGATGTAGCCGATGCTGCCCCTCTCCTTCAACTCCGAGAAGGGATACTGGATGGCGCGTATGTCATACTTCTCCAGCTCACGCTTGATTACGGGGTCGTCGTTCCAGTAGATGAAGGCATCGTCGCGGGTCTGATTCTGGATGATGCGCATCTTGGCGTCGACGTAGTTCTGCATCTCGAAGTTGTAGCGGTCGAGGTGGTCGGGCGTGATATTGAGCAGCACGGCGATGTTGGCGCGGAAGTCGTACATGTTGTCGAGCTGGAATGAGGAGAGCTCAATGATGTAGTACTCATGAGGCTCCTCGGCCACCTGCAGGGCCAGCGAATGACCGATGTTGCCGGCAAGCCCGGCGTCGTAGCCGGCCGAGCGGAAGATGTGATAGATGAGCGACGTGGTCGTAGTCTTACCGTTGGAGCCGGTGATACAGATCATCTTCGACGTCGTATAGCGCCCCGCGAACTCAATCTCGCTGATGATGGGGATGCCCTTCTCAATGGCCTGGGCGACCATGGGCGCCGTGTCGGGGATACCGGGGCTCTTGATGATCTCGTCGGCATTGAGAATCAGCTCAGCCGTGTGGTGTCCCTCCTCCCACTGGATGCCGCGGTCGTTGAGCATCTGCTGATAGCGCGGGGCAATCTTCGACATGTCAGAGACGAACACGTCGAAGCCCTCCTTCTTAGCCAGAACGGCTGCGCCTGCACCGCTCTCGCCTGCTCCAAGTATGACAATGCGCAGACCCACCCCCGACCCCTCCCTGCGAGGGAGGGGAGTGGTTACCTTATTTATATTATTATTGTATTCCATATTCATTCTTTTTCCTTTTATTTCCGTTTTCTTTTATTTAATCACGAAACACTCCCCTCCCTCGCAGGGAGGGGCAGGGGGGTAGGTCTTTATCTAATTTTAAGTGTTATAATGGTGATGGCTGCTAAAATAATGGTGGTAATCCAGAAACGGATGGTGATCTTCGACTCATGGAAGGGGCGGTGGGGCCAGCCCTTCAGGATGTAGCGCGAGGTAGGGTCGAGCTGCGAGTCGAGGCGACGGAAATTGTCGTGGATGGGCGTGGCCCGGAAGACGCGCACACGCTGGCCCTTGCGCTTCATCCACTTGAACCACTGGGTCTGGATGATGACGCTCAGGCTCTCGACGAAGAAGATGCCGCAGAGGATGGGCAGCAGCAGCTCCTTGTGGATGATGATGGCGCAGACGCCGATGATGCCGCCGATGGCCAGCGAGCCCGTGTCGCCCATGAAGATCTGTGCCGGGTAGGCATTGTACCACAAGAAGCCGATCATGGCGCCGACAAAGGCCGAGAGGAACACGACAAGCTCCTCAGAGTGAGGGATGTACATGATGTCGAAATAGCTGGCATAGCCGATATGGCTTGACACATAGGCCAGGATGCCCAGCGCCACGCCGATGATGGCCGAATTGCCGGCAGCCATGCCGTCCATGCCGTCGTTGAGGTTGGCACCGTTGGAGACGGCTGTCACGACGAGGATGGTCATCAGCACGAAGACGATCCATCCGGCCGCCACCTTATGCCGGCCCACGAACGACATCATCTCGGAATAGCTGAGGTTGTGGTGCTTGAAGAAAGGAACCGTGGTTTTCAGCGACTTATGCGCCTCCTGCTCGTGCTTGACGACGAGCTCGGTCTGATTGGTCTGTGAGGTGTCAGAGATATTCTCGCGCATCACCACGTCAGGGCTGAGCCAGAGCGTCAGCCCCACGATAAAGCCTATGGATACCTGACCGATAATCTTATACTTCCCCTTCAGGCCCTCCTTGTTGCGACGGAAAATCTTGATATAATCGTCCATGAAGCCAAGGAAACCGAGCCACACGGTGGTGATGATCATCAGGATGAGGTAGATGTTGCGCATGCGGCCCAGCAGCAGCACAGGCACGAGGATGGAGACGATGATGATGATTCCGCCCATCGTGGGCACGCCCTTCTTCTCGACGCCGAAGGGATCGATGCTGGGGTCGCGCTCGGTCTCGAAGATTTTGCGGCGGCGCATCCACTTGATGAAGTATTCGCCGAACCATGCCGAGATAATAAGCGACAGAATCAGGGCGAGCAGGGCGCGGAACGAGATGTAGCTCCAGAGGTGGGCACCCGGGATATTGTATTGTTCGAGGAATCGGAAGATATAATACAGCATGGTTCTTTTTTTAGGTTTTTTCTAGGATGGCCTAGGTTCTTCTAACTGAAAATCTCTTTCACCACCTCGCGGTCGTCGAAGTGGTGCTTCACGCCCTTCACCTCCTGGTAGTCCTCGTGGCCCTTGCCGGCGATGAGGATGACGTCGCCCTTCTGGGCCATCATGCAGGCGGTACGGATGGCTTCGCGGCGGTCGACGATCGAGATGACCTTCTTCATCTGCTGCGGCGTGAGCCCGGCCAGCATGTCGTTGATGATGTCCTGCGGCTCCTCGAAGCGCGGGTTGTCGCTGGTGATGATGACGCGGTCGCTCCGGCGGACGGCCTCCTGAGCCATCAGCGGACGCTTGCCCTTGTCGCGGTTGCCGCCGGCGCCGCAAACGGTGATGATTTTTCCGTCCTTTCCCTCCAGCACCTCATGGATAGCCTTGAGCACATTCTCGAGGGCGTCGGGCGTGTGGGCATAGTCGACAATGGCGGTATAGCCCTCAGGGGAATGGATAGGCTCCAACCGACCGGCCACGCTCCGCAGGGTGCTCATGACGACGAGCACGTCCTCGGGCTGCTGACCCAGCATGACGGCTGCACCATAGACGGCCAGGAGATTCGAGACGTTGAACTTGCCGATGAACTGCACGCCCACCTCACGGCCGTCGACTTCGAGATACATGCCCTCGAAGTGGCATTCAATGATACGGGCGCGGAAGTCGGCCATCTGGCGCACGGAGTAGGTCTTCACCGTGGCTTTCGTGTTCTGCACCATGAACAGGCCGTTCTTGTCGTCGGCATTGGTGATGGCAAATGAGCCCTTGGGCAGCATGTCGAAAAACTGCTTCTTGGCGTTGCGGTAGTTCTCGACCGTCTTATGATAGTCGAGGTGGTCGCGCGTCAGGTTCGTGAAGATGCCGCCGGCAAACCGTAGTCCACCGATGCGCTGCTGGGCAATGGCGTGGCTGGAGCACTCCATGAACACGTACTGGCAGCCGGCGTCGACCATGCGGCGCAGCAGGCGGTTGAGCTCGATGGGGTCGGGCGTGGTGTGCGAAGCGGGCACGGCCTCCTCCTCGATATAGTTGCAGACCGTGGAGAGCAGCCCGCAGCGATAGCCCAAGCGGCGGAACATATTATATAATAAGGTGGCGATGGTCGTCTTGCCGTTGGTGCCGGTGACGCCGACGAGCTTCAGCTGCTCCGAAGGATGGCCCTGGAAGGCGGTGGCGACGGGACCGACGGCGGCCTCGGTGGAGTCGACCTGCACGAAGGTGACGCCTTCAGCAGGCGCCTCGGGCAGCGTTTCGCAGAGGATGGCTGCGGCGCCTTGTTCGATGGCCTTGCCTATGTACTGATGCCCATCGGTCTGCGTGCCGCGGATGGCGACGAACAGATGGCCGGGGACCACGCGGCGCGAGTCGATGTCGACATCGGTGATGTCAGCGTCGGCAGGGCCGACGACGGTTTTCACTGCTATTCCTTTCAGTATTTCTGACAGCTTCATGTTTTTATCTTTTTTCTCGTTATTCCGGGATTTCGTTATAGCGGGATTCCGTTGTTTCGGGATTTCGGGATTTCGTTATTCAAGTGACAGTTCGCAGACGGCGCCCTTGACGATGGTGCTGCCGGGGGCCATGCTCTGATGGCGCACGCGGCCCGTGCCCGACAGATGCGTCCGGATGCCGTGCTGCTCCAGGGCGAAGACGGCGTCGCGGGCACCCATGCCGACAAGGTTGGGCACGCCCTTCTCCGGCTGCTCAGCCTGCAGGATGGTCTCGCTGCTGGCCTTGACGCCCAGCTGACCGAGCACATAGTCAGTGGCACGGCGGTTGCCTTGCTTCACGTCGGGCGTGAACGACGAGAGCGAGTCGCGGGCATCCTCGACGCTGAGTTTCAGGTTCTTGGCCATGACGCCCTCCGAGATGTTGTGGAACACGGCTCCGGCCATGCCGCCACCCGAGGCAGGCAGTCCGGGCTTCTTCAGGCATACAATGCACGAATAGCGCGGATTATCGCTGGGGAAATAGCCGCAGAACGACAGCCAATACCACATCTGACCCGTGCGATAGCCGGCGCCGCCCTGCGACACCTGGGCCGTGCCCGTCTTGCCGCTGACCTGGAAGGAGTGCGAGCCGGCCTTGCGGCCCAGTCCCTGACTGACGACGTGGCGCAGGATGGTCTGCATCGTCTTGATGGTCTGCGGCTTGGCTATCTGCTCCTTGATAACCTCCGGATGGGTCTCCATGATCACCTCGCCGTCCTTCTCGAACCGCTGCACGAAGCGGGGGCGCATCATGCGGCCGTTGTTGGCTATGGCGTTATAGAACGTCAGGGTGTTGATGGGCGCAATCTGCGTCTCATAGCCGATCGACATCCACGGCAGGGTGGTCTTACTCCAGTAGAGGGCCTTGTTGGTGGTCTTCGTGTCGGGCATGCGGATCTTCGGCGGCAGATAGCCGCGGATGGCCAGCTGCAGGTCCTGGCCGATGCCGACGCGATAGAGTCCGTTGACATACTTCGTGGGGTTCTTGCCATAGAAATTGTCGATGACATAGCTGACGCCGATGTTCGAGCTGACCTCCAGTGCGCGTGCCACATTGATGTCACCGTAGCCACCGCGATGCCAGTTGTGGTCCTTCATGTTGGCGCCGTGCATGCGCATGATGCCCGAACCGGTGTGGATGACATAGTTGGTGTCGACCACGCCGTCGTCGAGAGCCACGAGGAAGGAGGCAACTTTGAACACCGACCCCGGCTCACAGCGATAGCTGATGGCGTCGTTATAGATCTCGCGATAGATGCCGTCCTCGCACTTGCGCATGTTGACGATAGCCTTCACGTCGCCCGTCTGCACTTCCATCAGGATGGCCACGCCCATAGAGGCGTTGTCCTTGTGGAGCTCCTCGAGCAGGGCCTGTTCGGCCAGGTCCTGCATGCCCACGTCGATGGTGGTGATGACGTCGGCCCCGTCGACGGGCGGCGCCAGGGTGATGTTGACGAACTTGTTGAGCACCTTCTGCTTGCGCTCCAGTCCGTGCTGACCGCGCAGGACGCTGTCGTAGCTCAGCTCAATGCCGAAGCGGGCCGTGTCCTTGCCGCCCTCGAACGAGCGGATGTCGCCGATGGTGCGCTCAGCCAGCGTGCCGAAGGGATGGCGACGGGCGTCGAACTTCTCCCAGTGGAAGCCGCCCTTGTTGGGAGGCAGGTTGAAGAAGGGCAGCTGGCGCACCTCGCAGAACGTGTTGTAGCTGATCTTGCGGCGCCAGACGGGCCAGTGGCGGGCGCCATAAGTGCCGTTCTGCAGTCGTTTCTGCTTGCCTTCCTGCAGCCGCTGCTTGAAGTCGGCGGCCGATTTATCGGGGAATATCTCGTGAAGTCCGCGGCAGAGGCTGTCGAGGTCGGCATCCCAGATGGAGTCGCGCTGGCGCACCCAGGCGGTGTCCTCGTTGCCGCCGGCCTGATAGTCCATGAAGATCTTATATTCAGGAATACTACTGGCCAGCAACTGCCCGTCGCAGCTGAAGATGTTGCCGCGGTTCGGGCGCACGCTGTCGCTGTCGCTTTTCAGCCGGTCGGCCACCTGATTCCAGTACTCCTTCTTGGCGGTCATGGTGTAGCCGGCCTTGCCGATGACGATGAGTCCCAGCAGGGTCAGCACTACGACAATCACCATGTAGCGCTTCATTACCTTTGTCTTCTCAAACTTACTCATGCCTCTAAAAACGGCCCTAATATCTATTATCTCTTATCTGTTATCTATTATCTCTTCAGGGAACCTGAATCTTATACGGTGGCTGGTCGCTGATGCGCAGCAGGGAGTCCTGGTTGGCGCGCAGCACCTGCAGCACATGGCTCTGGCGGCAGAGCTCGGTCAGGTTGCTCGAGCTCGACATGGCCTTATACTTGGCATCAGTCAGGTTCTTCTCCAGCCGGTCGATCTCGATCATGTCCTGCTGACACTGATAGCGGAAACCGACGTAGACGGTGGTAATCATGACGATGAGGACGATCAGCCAGATATGGTTGCGGACGAGCAGCAGCAGATAGTCGCCACCGACGATCTGCCTCAGCGTCAGCGACCCCACGGGGGCATCGTCGCTCTCGGTGACAAGGGAGCCCACACCAGAGCCCACACCAGAGCCCACCCCCAACCCCTCCCCAAGGGAGGGGCGTTCGGTCACTTCTTCCGCCTGCGTCTGCGGGTTCTGGCCATCAATTTCTAATTCCACGTCCTTCATACTATGATATTTTCTTTTAAATAGACTCTCTATTCAGCTCCCCTCCCTTGGGG
>JAFTGI010000106.1 GCA_017458195.1 Prevotella sp. | reverse complement strand
ACCATGAACTCCTTGATGTACGTGGCCTCGTTCTGGTTCGATATGTCGGTACACTCGTATTCCTTGACGCCGAGTATCGACTCGTCTACATGAATCTTCATGTCGCCCTGCACCGTGCATTGGCAACCCAGTCGCCAGTGGTTCTTAATCTCCTTACGCGTGAAGTGGGGCTTCTCCGAGTCGAGAATCTCGCCTCCACCTTCCAGCACCTGTACCTTGCATTGTCCGCACGAAGCCTTGCCGCCACAGGCCGAAGGCAGGAAGATGCCGTTCTCATTGAGCGTGGTCATCAGAGACGAGCCCTGTGGCACATTCAGCGTGCGGTCATCATTCACTACGATATTTACGTTGCCGCTGGGGCTCAGGTATTTCTTGGCCACGAGCAGCAGGATGACGATGGCTATGATCGTCACCAGAAACACTAATATACTGTACAATATAAACATAGTCGCCTAAATATTAAGTCCTGAGAAACACATCATGGCCATGGCCATCAGACCGACGGTAATGAACGTGATGCCGAGGCCCTGCAGGGGCTTAGGCACATCGCTGAACTGCATCTTCTCGCGAATGGCTCCAAGCGAGACAATGGCCAGCGTCCAGCCGAGACCGGAGCCAACGCCGTAGACCATGGCATCCCAGACGCTGGTGATGGCCTGAGTGTTGGAGGGGTCGAGCAGGATGCGCTGCTGCATGAACAGCGAAGCACCCATGATGGCGCAGTTGACGGCAATCAGGGGCAGGAAGATGCCCAATGCAGCATAAAGCGAAGGGGAATACTTCTCAACCACCATCTCGACCAGCTGGACAATACCGGCAATGACGGCAATGAAAAGAATGAACGAGAGATAGCTCAGGTCGACGCCCTCGATGAGGCAGTCGGGACCAAGCACCTTCGTCTGAAGCAGATAGTCGACGGGCACGGTGACCAGGAGCACGAACGTGACGGCCATGCCGAGGCCCAGCGAAGTCTTCACGGTCTTCGACACGGCAAGGTAGCTACACATGCCGAGGAAGAACGCGAAGATCATGTTGTCGACGAAAATCGACCTGAAGAATAGACTTATTGCATGTTCCATAACTTACTTCTCCTTATAAAAATATGCACGATGTACCCAAATCACAATACCCACGAGGATGAGTGCCATGGCCGGCATCGTCATCATGCCGTTGTTGATATAGCCGGCCTCGTAGGCGCTGTCGGGGATGATCTGGAATCCCAGCAGCGAGCCGCGGCCGAAGAATTCACGCACGGCACCCACGATAACCAGAATCATAGCATAGCCAAGGCCGTTGCCAACGCCGTCGAGGAACGAGGGCCAGGGCTTGTTCTGCATGGCAAATGCCTCCAGGCGGCCCATTAGGATGCAGTTGGTGATGATGAGTCCCACATAGACCGAGAGCTGCACGCTGACATCGTAGACATAAGCCTTCAGCACCTGCGAGACAATGGTCACCAGAGCGGCCACCACCACCAGCTGCACCACGATGCGGATGCGGTTGGGAATGGTGTTGCGCAGGATTGAGATAATCACATTCGAGAATGCCGTAATCACCGTCACGGCCAGACCCATCACGATGGCGGGCTTCAGCTGCGACGTGACGGCCAATGCCGAGCAGATGCCCAGCACCTGGACAAGTATCGGATGGTCGAGGTTCAGCGGATTCGTCAGAGCCTCCTTGTTCTGTTTACTAAATAGTGCCATATTATTTAATTAGTAATTAGAAATTAGTAATTAACAATGATGTTACTCTGTGCATTTAGTGCAGGAAGTCCTGAGAGGCACTCTTTCAGCATGGCGTCTACGCCGTTAGAGGTGAGCGTGGCACCCGTCACGCAGTCAACCTGCGTTGACGGATCGGTGACATTCTTCACCACCGACAGCACCACACTGCCGTCGTCACCAAAGATGCGCTTGCCGATGAACTTCTCCTGCCAAGATTGTGAGTCCTTGATTTCTGCACCTAAGCCAGCTGTCTCGCTCTCGTGATTGAAGTAGGCTCCGTAGACAGTGCCGTCACCTTTCAGGGCCAGATAGCCGCTGATGCCGCCCCAAAGGCCCATGCCTTTCAGACTGGCCACAAGCACTTGCTCGCCGTCGACGTCACACTGATAGACCTTCCGGCCATTGATATCGTTTTCTTCCTTCACAACCTCTTCATACTTGGCTTTGGCTTCCTGTCCGTCCAAATTGCGGATATTGAGCGAATAGAGCACCTGCTTCTGGCGGTCCAATTCAACGTTCTCGTCCTGCAAGGGTTTCAGAATCTGGAAGATAAATGCCAGCAGGAAAGCCACGATGACCACCAGGACCGTACTATATATAAATATGTACGCGTTGGAATTCGTATTTAGCTTACTCATAATTATCAATTTTCAATTATCAGTTATCAATCTTCAATTAAGAGTTGCCTCCCCTCTTCATGCGTTTCGAGATGTTGCGCTCCACGACGAAGTGGTCGATGGTCGGAGCAAACATGTTCATCAGCAGGATGGCCAGCATCATGCCCTCGGGATAGCCGGGGTTCATCACACGGATGATGACTGCCATGGCACCGATGATGAAGCCATAGAACCACTTGCCGGTCTCAGTGCGACACGACGTGACAGGGTCGGTGGCCATGAAGACGGCACCAAAGGCGAAGCCGCCAAGCACCAGATGTTCGTACCAGGGAATCATCGACTGGCCGGTCTTCTCAAATACGAAGGCCATCAGCGAACCGCCCACGAAGACACTCAGCATGGTCTTCCACGAGGCAATACGCGTGACAAGAAGAATCAAGGCGCCAATGGCGATGCAGATGACGCTCGTCTCGCCGATACTGCCGGGAATGAAACCCGTAATCATATCATTGAGCGAAGCCGTCACCTCGACGTTCTGGCCAATCTGGCCGAGCGGCGTGGCCTGCGTGAAGCCGTCGGGAAGGTTGTTGCCAAGACCGAAGATGGTGTCCTGAGCCACCCACACCTGGTCGCCACTCATCTTCGTCGGATAGGCGAAGAACAGGAATGCGCGGCAGATGAGCGCGGGATTGAAGATGTTCATGCCCGTGCCGCCGAAGATTTCCTTGCCAATGATGACGGCAAAGGCAACGGCAATGGCCAAAATCCAGAGCGGACAGCCGACAGGAATGATCATCGGGATGAGCATGCCGCTGACGAGGAAGCCCTCCTGGATTTCCTCTCCCTTCCACTGTGCCCAGGCAAACTCGATGCCAAGGCCGACGATATAGCTGACCAGAATCTTTGGCAGAACGGCCAGGAAACCATAGAAGAAGATTTCCAGGAAAGAAGCTGAAGCCAGCGTGCCGGCTGCAGCATAGTTCTGATATCCAACGTTGTACATACCAAACAGCAAGGCAGGCAGCAGGGCGATGACGACGAAGCTCATGATGCGCTTCGAGTCGATGGCATCGTGAATATTGACACCCGTCTTTGCTGTCGTGTTTGGCACGTAAAGGAACGTCTCAAAGCCATCGAAAAGCGAGCGGAAAGCATGCAGCTTACCCTCTGGCTCGAAGTTTGGCTTTATCTTGTTGAGGTAATTTCTTAGTGCACTCATAACATTTAAGCATTTTCTTTTCTCAGATTGTTAAGTCCCTGTCGGACAATTCGTTGAAGTTCGAGCTTCGAGGAATCAACGAATTCGGCGAGGGCGAAGTCCTCAGGACTGACCTCGTAGATGCCCAGCTGCTCCATGCGGTCGATGTCGCCGGCAATGATGGCCTTGATGAGGTATTCACCATAGATGTCCATCGGCAGCACGCGATCGTATTCGCCGCTCATGATAATGTGGCGCTCACCACCCTTCACGCGGGCGTCAAGTGCATACTTCTTGCGACCCAACAGCCATGAGAAATAGCTGCGGTTGGTCGAGAACTGATTCAGGCGCGGCATAATCCAGCCGGCGAACTCATCGGCGTCGTCGCCCTCGGGAATGATGGTAATCTCAGAGCTATGAGCCCCCAGATAGCCTTCCTTTGTGGTGGGCCGGCCTGTCAGCACATTGCCATTGATAATACGCACGTGATGAGCAGCGTCGTAGCTGTTTGACACGAGCGTTGAAATCTCCTGTCCAACGAGCATTTCCACATGGGCAGGCTGCTTCACCTCACTGCCGCAGAAGGCCACGAGGCGGCGCAGGTCGACCTTGCCAGAATTGAAAAGACGTCCGATGAACAGCACTACTGTGGGGTCGCCAATGGTCCAGACCACCTCGCCCTTGTTCACAGGGTTCAGATGGTTCACCTGCACACCGACATTACCAGCGGGGCAAGGCCCGTCGAACACAGTCAGTTCAACGATATCCTCTACATTCCGCTTCTGCAACTCTGCCTGAAAGTCAGGCTGAATGCCAATTCCCAGATACGTCTTGGAAATCTTCGACAGAGCCTGCAAGCCGGTGACGAAGTCGTCCTCCTGACCTTTTGCCTCGTATCCGAAGTCGCAAGCTAAAGGCTTGTCTCTCAATGCCGAAACGAAGATAGCCTTGGGCATCACGGTCGGATTAGTAGAAACAGCATAAGGCAACTGGTTGATGTAGCCAAAGAGACCGGCTTCCAGGAGTGCATCAATGACAGCCTTGCCGTCAAGCTTGCTGACATCCTTCCTGCCATAATCCACATAGCTCTGCTCCTTGTCGGCTTCCACCTTCACGCAGAGCACCTTTCTCCGCTCACCACGCTCAACAGCAGTGACGACACCACTGACGGGCGAGGCGAACCTCACTTCGGGATACACCTTATTAACAAACAAGGCATCCCCAGCCTTGACATGATCACCTTCGCTGACGACCACCTTGGGCGTCACACCCACGAAGTCGTCGGGCACAAGGGCACACCTGCCATTGGGAGTCAGCTTTATCCTGCTCTCAGCGGCTTTACCCTGAAGCTGAATGTCTAAGCCTTTGCGTAGCTTAATTACATTTGCCATAAATATTTTAAATCTATAGATTTGTTCTCTTGCGCATGCAAAATTAACAAAAAAAGGGTAAATATCGAAGAAAATAGCGACAAAAATGATTGGAATCAGAAATTTTTATCGTAATTTTGCAAGTCGGTTAGCCAGAGTCACTGACTTTTGGCAACTCTATCTGTCAGTTTTGAAGCGTTTGAAACACATCATCAGCTGGACCATCTGGACACTTGTTGCCCTATACGTCCTGATTTTGATCCTTGTCCAACTGCCGTCTGTGCAGGAAAGACTGGGCTCGAAAGTGGCCAGCGTGCTTGAGAAAAAGCTCGACACGGAGGTCAGCATCGGCCGCATCGACCTGGGGTTCTTCAATCGGATCATCCTCGACGATGTGCTCATCAAGGACCAATCGGACAGCATTATGCTGACAGCCAACCGATTGTCAGCCAGAATCGACCTGCTCCCACTGCTTGACGGACGTGTCAGTATCTCGTCAGCCCAGCTTTTCGGCGTTCATGCCCATCTCTACAAGACTGACTCCATCGCTCCGCTTAATCTGCAATTCGTGCTTGATGCCTTTGCATCTAACGACTCGACGAGCCAATCGTCACTCGACCTGCGCATCAATTCGCTCATCATGCGCCATTCGTCAGTCAGCTACGACCGCTACGACGCCCCCCTGACTCCCGGCAGGCTTAACCCCAACCACATAAGTGCAAACGACATCAGTGCCCATATCCAGCTCAGGGCCCTTCGCCCTGATTCATTCAACATCAGCGTGAAGCGACTGGCAATGCAGGAGCAATCGGGACTGAACATCAAGCGATTAGGACTTCATCTGGAGGGTAACTGCACAGATGCACGCCTATCGGATTTCCAGCTTCAATTGCCCGCCTCGGAGATAAGCATCGATTCGCTGACGGCAAAGTACCGCTTCACCGACCGTAAAGCGGCACTTCAATTCAAAGGAAGTGCCGCTTCTCCGACACTGAAGTTGCCCGACTTTGCATTCCTATATCCCGACCTGAGCAAATTCAACGAAGCCCTGACGTTCAATGCGTCCTTCAGCGGTACCGAGTCGAGTATCGACCTTCCACGCCTCGTCATTCATTCCGAGGCAGACAACCTGTCCGTAGCGGCTGCGCTGAGAGCTGAGAAGAAGGACGATGTGCTCACGTGGTCAGCTCCCGATTACCAACTGCATGCCAGCAACGAACTGATGGCTCAGCTGAAAGAGGTTTTTCCCAAGTTGCCTGATCTGGCAACGCGGCTCGGAGATGTGAGGATTTCCGGACGCGCCAACAAATTGCAGTCCGGTGATATAACAACAGAGAACGACATCGCCACAGACATCGGCCGGATGAATACTTCGCTGACCATCGGGGCGGACCATTATTTCCGAGGTCATCTCGACACCGACAGTTTCCATCTCGGCCACCTGCTTGACCAGGAAAGTCTGGGCGTACTGGCCTCAAAGCTCGACCTGAGCGGAACGACGGAATCAATTAACGCAGAAGGTGTTATAACTCGACTTGACTTCAAGGAATATCCTTATCAGAACATCGAGATGAATGCCACCTACAGCGCAGGCGACATCGCCGGCAAGCTGAAGATTGACGACCCGAACATCATGACCGAAGTGGAGGGTGAATTACGCAAGGGGGAGCGCTCAACCGTCAGACTGACGGGCTTCATCCGCAACCTGTCACCTAATGCCCTCCACCTCACCGACCGCTGGGGCGACTCGCAATTCTCTGCCGTCATCGATGCCGACTTTGTGGCCAGTTCACTCAACGACGCCGAAGGAAGCATCGACCTCGACGATTTCTATATGACGACCGCCAACTCCATATCCCCTGTCTACCATCTCGACAACCTCCACGTCAAGTCGGGCTATGACGACGGACAACATTACATGAGGCTCAATGGCGACATTGGAGAAATGGTATTGGAGGGACAATTCGACTGGGCGACCCTGCCGCAGAGCTTCATCAACTATACGGCGTCGAAACTCCCCACCCTGCCAGGCCTGCCCAAGACCACAAAGGCTACAGACAACAACTTTGAAGCTTCCGTAAAACTCGCTGATGCCGACTGGCTCGTCAATCTGCTGGGAATACCCTTGAGGCTGAACCGCCCCGTCTCACTCTTTGCTAAAGTCAATGATCAGACAAACGAACTCGACATTGACGCTAAGCTTCCCGACTTTGTCTACAACGACACCCGATTCACGGATGGAGTCATCCAGCTGACCACTGAAGGTGATACAGCCCGATGCGACGCCCAACTCTCCCGACTTATGGAGAACCGGCGCCGGATGGACCTCCACCTCACAGCCCAAGCTGCCGACAACCATCTGCTGACTTCGCTCGCCTGGAACAACGACACCCGCTCGGGCAACTCACAAGAGGAGGCCTTCAACGGCATCTTCAATGCCATTACGCAATTATACACTAATGACAACGGCAAGCCTGAGGCCCACGTTCGCGTGCAGCCTTCACGTGTCAACATGCAGGGCACAGAATGGGAACTTGAGCCTTCCGACATACTCTACTCCGACCAGCGGCTTATGGTCGACCAGTTCAACCTGCGTCATGCCGACCAGCACCTGATTGTTGACGGCATTGCCTCGAAGTCGGCCACCGACTCGCTGAAACTTGACCTCAACGACATTGACGTCGCCTACGTGCTTGACCTCGTCAACTTCCATTCTGTCGACTTCGGAGGCCAGGCCACAGGCATAGCCTACGTCACACAGGCCTTCGGCGACTTCCAGGCATGGGCCGACCTCGAAGTGGAACACTTCACTTTCCAAGACGGACCTATGGGCACACTCATTGCCCGAGCAGAATGGAGCCGAGAAGACCGGCAGGTGGACATCGACGCCTTTGCCGACGACGGTCCTGAAGCACAGACGTTCATTGAAGGATTCATTGCTCCAAGCCGCGACGACATCAACCTGCTCATCCGCGCCCGTGGCACCAATATCGCGTTCGTCAACTCGTTTACAGACAGTTTCCTTGACAACGTGAGCGGCCAGGCCAACGGCGACGTACGCCTCATCGGTCCGCTGAGCGGAGTCAACCTGACTGGCGAACTGGCCGTGGATGGCCAGGCCACGGTGACATCGCTCAACACGACCTACCAGCTGCGGGGCGACTCCGTTGTGTTTGTACCTGACGACATACGCTTTAACCGGCACCGCGTCTACGACCGCAACGGACATGTGGGCTACATTACCGGTGCGCTTCATCATCGAAACTTTACTCACTTCACGTTCGACATCGACGTCGAAGCCCAGAACCTGCTGGCCTACGACTTTCCCAACTTTGACGACGGCACCATCTGCGGACAGGTCTTTGCAACGGGCAACGCTGACCTGCACGGACGACCGGGCGAAGTGACCATCAACTGCAACGTGACGCCCCAGCGCAGCTCTTGGTTTGCCTACAATGCCGCCAATCCTGACGCCATCTCCAACCAGCAGTTCATCACATGGGGCCAATCATCTGCCCCGACCGACAGCATCGGCGTTCTCTCTGACGTCATGCAGGTCCAGCCCTCAGGCATGTCCGAACTGGCAGACATCCCCTCCGACATTTATATCAACTTCATCATCAACACGACACCAGAATCCACCTTACGTGTGCTGATGGACCAGCAGACAAACGACTATATCACCCTCAACGGCTCAGGCACGCTCAGCGCTTCGTTCTATAACAAGGGACCTTTCCAGATGTTCGGCACTTACAATGTAGAGCGCGGCACGTATGGCATCACGATTCAGAACATTATCAAAAAGAACTTCAACTTCCAGGACGACGGCACGATCGTGTTCGGAGGCGACCCGTTTGACGCCAACCTTAACCTCAAGGCCGTCTACACTGTCAATGGCGTCAGCCTCTCTGACCTCAATATCGGCAACACCTTCTCAAACAACACCGTCCGCGTCAACTGCCTCATGAACATCCAGGGCACGGCAGGCGCACCGCGAGTCGAGTTCGACCTTGAGATGCCTACCGTCAACAGCGAGGAGGAGCAGATGATACGATCCATCATCGCCAGCGAGCAGGAACTCAACCAGCAGGTCGTCTATCTCCTTGGCATCGGCAGGTTCTATACGCAAGGGGCAAACAACGCCGGTACGCAGCAGTACGGCCAGACCGAACTCGCCATGCAGTCGTTCCTCTCGGGCACTGTTTCCACGCAGATCAACGAGCTGCTCTCGCAGGTGATAAAAAATGACGACTGGAACTTCGGTGCCAATATTTCGACCGGCAATGAGGGTTGGCACAATGCTGAGTACGAGGGACTTGTCAGTGGACGCATGCTCAACAACCGGCTACTGATCAACGGACAGTTCGGCTATCGCGACAATGCCACTCAGGCCACACCATCGTTCATCGGCGACTTCGACATCCGTTATCTGCTCTACCCCAATGGCAACCTCGCGCTGAAGGTCTACAACCAGACCAACGACCGCTACTTCACACGTTCGTCGCTGAACACGCAGGGCGTCGGCCTCATCATGAAGAAGGATTTCAACGGGCTTGGCGATCTGTTCCATTCCCGTCGTAACAGAAAGTCGAAATGACATAGAGACATAAAAAAAGGAACCTTCACAGGCTCCTTTTTTGTTCCGCTTGAAGGAAATAAATAACCTACAAGCAGGTTTGTGAAGTTTGGGAATCTCACGATTGCCGCACTCCGAAAATTAACCTTAATAATCTAATACCATGAAAAACACACGGCAAAAATACTCATTTTCACTGAATTAACAAAAAGAAACAAGGAAATACGGCAAATATTTAAGATTATTTAAACAATCAGACTAATAATCCGAGCCAAACTTTGGTTTGTTCAATTATTATTTGTAACTTTGCAGCAAACTTTTCGAAGGGTCGAAAGTAAAGGCGTGATATAACTGTTCGGCCATCCCCCGTTTCACGGGGGCTGTCCGACGAAAGAAATGCACCGAGTCGCTTGCATAGACGGAAAAAAGTGATTAGCTTT
>JAFTGI010000105.1 GCA_017458195.1 Prevotella sp. | reverse complement strand
CAGACGAAGATAGAGGAACTGAAGGATTATATACGCCGCAAGTCACCAAACATGACATGCTATGCGCTGCGTCATGAACTTGGGCTGCGTATCTCAAGCAACCGTGTCGAAAAGGCAAATGACTTGGTTGTAGCGACACGTCAGAAACACAACGGCATGTCGTGGTCAAGAAATGGAAGTGGAGCACTCGCTATTATTACCGCAACAATGATCAACGCAGAAATGGAGGGGTGGATGGCTGAGCATCGAATTGACTATCGGATGGCAAGCTGACTGGGCATTTTTCAACCGTACAGGTCGAAAGAAATTATGGGAAATTAGGGGAAATTTTTAGGCCCGCGGACAGTGCGCAGCCAATTTCCCTTAATTTCCCATAATTTCTTTCAGAAATAAATGAAAAACTACCAGCGTTAATTTCTTTCCGAAAAAAGAAAAAACTACCAGCGGTCACGGGTCTGGATGTCGTCGGCCCAGCGGTGATCCTTGGGGAAGGGCTGCCCTCCCCAAGCTTTCACTTGTGTCCAGGGCTCAGCCTCGGAGGTCCAGAAGGGATGCGAGGCGGGCAGACCGAGGGGCATGAGCGAGAGCGACGTCATGTAGAGCGAACCAGTGTTGGTGTACCAGTCGGCCGTCTCGGGCTGCGAGCCGCAGAAACCGATGGTCAGGAATCCCGCGTCGTTGTAGTTCTGCTGCTCGTCGTACATGCGGTGCATCACCTTTGTCAGCGCGGCGCGCACTTGTCCGCGGCTCAGGTCCTGCGGCAGCTTGTCATACCAGGCCATCAAGGCCAGTGGCTGCATGGCTGCCATGCGGTAGGGCGTGGAGCGGCCAATGACGGGGAAGGTGCCCTCGGGCGAGATGAAGCGCTCGAGGATGATGGCAAACTTCTGTGCCCGCTTCAGCGCGCGGTCGTAGTATTTCTGATATTCCAGGCGCGTGTTGGCCTTGGCGTCGATCATGTTCTGGAGGGTCTCGAGGTACATGGCGTGGAAGACGTAGCTCGAGTAATAGTCGAAGGCGAAGACGGGGCCGTCGGCATACCAGCCGTCGCCGACATACCACTCCTCGACCTTGCGGATGGTCATCATCACGCGGAAGTCGTCGTACTCCTTCAGTCCGGCGGCCTTGGCGATGAAGCTCTCAATGATGCTCGAGAAGAGGAACCAGTTGGTGTAGGGCGGCTCGATGGCGCGCAGCTTCTTGAACTCATTGATATAGCGGTCCTTCGTCACCTGGTCCAGCGGCACCCACAGCTGGTCGTAGGCGCGGATGAACGACTCGGCGATGTAGGCCGCGTCGACCAGGTTCTGGCCTGAGACGCCCCAGCAGAGGTAGTCCGGCGAGGCCGGATCGACGCTGTTCTTATAGGACGCCAGGGCCCACTGGCGCAGCTGGCGGCGCATCTCCGACTCTTTCGTGTCGGCGGCAGAACCGCCGGCCACACTGTCGTTGAGGGCCAGCCACGGGGCGATGCCGGCCATCAGTCGGCCGAAGGTCTCCATGTAGACCACCTTGCGGTTGCGGTTGTCGAATGAGGGCGAGAACTCGGTCTTCATGTTCTTCTGCAGCTCGCCCTTCGCCATGTTTTCCAGGACGGGCCGCGCCATCTTGTAGGCCTGCTCGCACCAGTACTCGCGGTCGCTCTGCGGCTGGGCCTGCTTCTTCTTGGCCGCTGCAGGCAGGGCGGCGATGAGTGCCAGAAGCACCCAGATGATTTGTCTCTTCATTATTTCACAATGATTTTCTTGCCGTTAATGATGTAAAGGCCTTTCGAGGGATGGGCCACGCGGCGCCCCTGCAGGTCGTAGGCCTGTTCTGTTTGTTGCTGTAGTACAGCAACAGACGGGACGCTGTTGGTCAGCGACGAGGGCGAGAAGACGCGGTCGGTCATCTGGCGGAGGGCCATGACCTCGGTCAGCGAGAGTGCACGGCTGAAGACCATCACGTCGTCGAAGCGGGCGTCGGGCGAGCCCCAGAAGGAGCCGTAGCCGAGGTAGATGTTTGGGCTGGCCGCGATGTGGTCGACGATGCGGTTGTAGTCGAAGCCCTGCTTGGTGGTGACGGTCTGGCCGGCGAGGCTGCCGTTGAAGCGGTCGCTACGCTTTGGAGTGCCGTCGACGTAGACGGTAATGCCGCCGGAAGTGCTGGTGGCCGTGCGCTGGAAGGTGACGACGACAAACTGCCAGCGGTCGGTGGTGAGCGTGCCGGGCGTGACGGTCGAGGGATGGTTGACGTCAAGCCACGTGCCGTCGCCGTCGTTATAGCCGGTGTAGAGGTTGCCGGTCATGTAGAGGCGTGCGTTGCCATTCACGAAACCATAGAGGGCATCCCAGAGGTTGTCGTCGGCACGCTTCACGTAGAAGGCGATGGTGGCGCCGTCGTCGAGCTGCAGGCCTTTCAGGGGGTTGGGCATCGAGACGTAGCTCTCCTTGCCGTTGGCGCCGGGGTTCAGGTGGACGACGCTGCCGTTGCGCAGGGGCTCGTCATCCAGGAGTGCTGGGCGCGTAGTAGTGCTCTGGCGGAGCAGCAGGGCCCGCTGGTCAGCGTTGAACGTGTTCTTCATGCTACTGTCGTCGAAGCCATAGTGGGCCAGCATGCCTGTCTGCCAGTCGGCGGTGGCCTTGGAGTTCTCTGCCGAGAGTAGCTTCACGCTGTAGTCCTGGGCCCAGTAGTAGCCGGTCGTGCTGATGCTGACGGAGAGCGTCGCCTGCTCGTCGTCGGTCAGGCCCGTCGGGTCGTAGCGTCCATAGTCCGAGAGGGCGTCGGGCTGCGACGATGTCCAGCTGACGCTGACGTTGTCCACGTGCTGGTCGATGCTGTAGAGGTCGATGTTGCGCGTCACCTGCTGGTTGTTCACGACGGGCACGGTCTGGTTGTTCAGCTGCCAGGCCAGCGCGTACTTGGACTGCATCTTATAGGCCCACAGCCCGACGCCGCTGGTGGACAGAGCGGTGATGGCCACGGCGCGGACGTTGCGGGTGTCCATCGTCTCGTCGAGCACGACGCCGTGGTAGGTCAGTCCGTTGAGGGTCAGCGAGATATAGCCTGTGCCCTCGTCGATGGACCAGGTGCCGGTGCGGGGGCCGGTCACGCGACCGTCGTCGCCCAGCGTGAGACTGATGGGCTCTACCTGCTCCAGGTTGTTGTGGTCGTTGGCAAACTTATGGATGAGCACCTGATAGGTGCCGGCCAGCTCCTCGAGGGTGAAGGGCTGCGTCGTGGCGATGTCGGCGTCGGTCACCGTCTCGCCGTTATACTCAAACGGGGCAGCCACGAGCCAGCCCTGCTTGTTCAGGAAGGTCTGGTGGACGCGCACCTGATGGCCCTCGTCGGCCTTCTTGTCGGCATTGCAGAAGCGGGTGTGATAGACGAGATACGTGCGGCCGTCCTGAGCGGCGATGATCGAGTTATGGCCCTGCGAGCGCTCGCCCTGCGGCATGAAGCCCCAGTCGCTGTAGGGGCCCAGCAACTTGGCGCCGCGGCCAGTGGCGTTGGGGCCGAAGTTCAGTGTGTAGCTCGTGTAGGTGGCCTCGCGGCCTGCGGGGTCCTTGTAGGGGCCGTCGGGCTTGTCCGAACGGAAGACGCGCATCTCGTAGCCGCCCTTCTGGTCGAGCCCGCCGTATGACATGAAGAGATAGTAATAATCACCGATATGCTCAATGTAAGGGCCTTCGCCCGAGACATAGTAGCCGCCGGCAATACGCCGACCAAAATATGGGTCGCTGTTCGTGGCCGAGGGATAGGTGACGTCGTAGTCGCGCAGGCCGGTCTCCTCGTCGAGCTCGAGCATGAAGACGCCGCCCGACCATGAGCCGTAGGCCATCCAGAGATGGCCATCCTCATCGTAGAACACGCAGGGGTCGATGTTGTTGGGCCAACTGGGGTTGCGCGTCGAGGCCCAGGTGGAGTAGCGCGAGGGCACGGCGCTGAGCGTGCCGAGCACCAGCTCGAGGTCGGTGTCCTTAAAGGAGTGGCTGCCGTTGTCGAAGCCGCTGATGACCACGGGGCCCTGATACTTGTAGGGCCCCTGGATGTTGGCCGAGGTCAGGAGTATGATGCTCGAGTGCCACTGGTCGCCGTTGATGCTCAGGTACATGCACCACTTCTGCATCGCCGTGTTCCAGATGACGTCGGGCGCCCACATGTTGCCGTCGATGTTGTAGCCGGAGTCGGTGCGCTTCGACCAGTCGTAGGCGTTGAACTGCGGGAAGTCGACCTCCTCGCCGCCCTTCTTGATTTTCTTCACCTCGGGCGTGACGAAGGCCTGGGCGTTGGCCGCCGACGTCCATGAAGGCGTGAAGCCCGTCCAGTTCTGCAGGTCGGTGGTCCAGGCGCCGGCCTTGTGCGACCCGAAGATGTAGTAACGCTGCGTCGTCGGCTCGTAGACCACCGACGGGTCGTGGACGCTTACCCGCTTTTTCGACGTACTCTTATAGAGCGTCTTGGCCTCCTGCGTGGTTAATTCTGTCTGCGCTCCTGCAGGACTAACGAGGAAATGCAGAATGAACAAAGATAAATATAAGCGCTTCATGATAATTTTCAACTCTCAATTTTCAATCTTCAATTCTCAATTCTCAATTTTCAATTCGTCGGCGTAACCGGCTTAATGCGGCCGTCCTTTTCGAACTCCATGGGGTCGATGCAGACCTCGCGGTGGAAGCCCGGGCCGTCCTTCTTGTCCAGATAAGCAGGGTTGATGCGGTGATAGACCACATACCACTTATCCTTGCCCGGCACCTGAAGCACCGAGTTGTGGGCCGTGCCGTAAATCTTCTGGTCAGGGCGCTGTTGTAGGATGACGGGCTCCTGAGCCACCGTGATGGGGCCGAGGGGCGACGTCGCCGTGCCGTAGGCCACGTGGTAGTTTGGCGAGCCCGTGTCGTCGACGCTCCAGAGGAAATAGTAGATGCCCTTGCGCTTAAACACGTAGGTGCCCTCGCGGTAGGCGTAGTCCTGGAGCGATCCGCCGCGCGGGGTGAGCACGGTGATGGTGGTCGTGTCGATCGAGGTCATGTCGGCGTTGAGCTTCGCCCCGGCCATGTAGCCGTTGCCCCAGTAGAGGTAGCTCTGTCCGTCGTCGTCGGTGAATACGTCGACGTCAATCTGCTGACCGCCCTTGACGCCCTGCGGCCGGGCATCGACGATGGGCCGCCCGAAGTCAACGAACGGCCCCGTGGGCTTGTCGGCGATGGCCACGCCAATAGCCTTGCGCTCGCCCTGGTCGCCGCTGTAGTAGAAGTAATACTTGCCGTTCTTGCGCTCGATGGCCGGTGCCCAGGCGTTGCCACGGGCCCAGCGGGTGTCCTTCTTCAGGTCGAGGATGATGCCCTCGTACTGCCACGTCTTCAGGTTCTTCGACGAGTAGCAGGTGAAGTAGTAGCCGCCCCAGCCGGGCGCGCCGTCGGTGGTCGAATAGATGTAATAGCGTCCGCCGTCGGCCAGCACCTCCGGGTCGGCGTGCATCTCGGGCAGGATGGGGTTACGCTGAGCCGATGCACCGACAGTGACCAGTGCCATCAGCGAAAGGATGATCTTTTTCATTGCTTAATACGGATGATGTTGAGCGAATAGGCAGGGATTTCCACCAGCAGGCGGTCGTTGCCCTCAGGCGAGAGGGTCTGCTCGGTGGGATAGATGTTGGTGGGGTTCTGTAGGGTGTTCTCGTCCATGCCGTCGTTGGCGGCAAGGCGGATGACGCGGGCCGAGCGGGCCTGGAAGTGCTGCAGGCTAAGGCTGGCGGTGGTCATTTCGTCGCCCGTGTTCACGACCTTGACGATGAGCTCGCCCGTCCGGTCGTCGATGGTGGCTGAGGAGAAGATGCCCTTCGAGAGGTCTTGCTTCAGGACGGTGTCGAAGAGAAGCTCGTCGTCGAGCCAGACCTTCACGTTGTCGCCATTGACCTCAATCCTGACGTCATACCAGCGGCCGTCCTCCACGCGACCAGGCTTCTCCACCGTCTGCAGCTTGCCGCCGCCGCTGATCTGCTCGATGGCATGGAGCGTATTGCCCCAGCCGCCGATGTTCAGCCAGCAGTAGTTGCGCTCGTCGACATAGTTGAAGATGATCAGGAAACCCTCGGGGCCGCGGTCCTTGCGGGCACGATACTTAAGCGTGTAGTGGTCGCTGCTGATCAGGTTCTTCTCCAGACAGATGGTGGCCTCCTTGCGACTGGTCTGGCTGACGACGTTGCCCTCTTTCTTCCAGTCGCCATAGACGAAGTCGACGTCCTGTTGAGTCTCGAATGAGGCCCGTGTGCCCCAGGTGCCGAAGCCGGCGCGGCTCGTCTTGGGCGTGATCTGCTTCTGTTTCAGACCCTTATAGGGGTTCTGCTGCTCCACCCGTACCACCTGGGTGCCAATGTTTTGAGGCATGATCATCTGCACGTAGTAGCTGGGCGTGCCCATGACACGATGCGAGTTGAAGCGAATCATGTCGGGGCGCCACTTCGCGTCGTTCTCGTTGACGAAGATGGGGGCATAGGAGTTCAGCGGCACGATGTCGGAGTTGTTCTCCATGCCCATCATGTAGACGGCCTCACCCAGGGCAGCGTTCATGTTGCCCAGGTCGCCGAAGCCGTTGGTCACGGCATACTCGCCGACGTAGATCTTCGGTCCGCGGCGGTCGTAGCTGTCATACTTATGAAAGGCCTCGGCAAACCAGGCAGGGTTGCGATAATAGTGCTCGTCGAGCAGGTCGACCTGATACGTGCTGCCCCACTTCGGGTTGTCGTCGCCCCAGGCCACGACGTTGCCGATGAGCTTGATATTGGGATACTTGGCGCGGATGGCCTGGCGGAACTTCTCGTAGCGGTCGTAGTAGTGGTCGCTCTGCTGGCGCGGGTCGGGCTGGTTGTTCTCGTTGCCGATCTCCAGATATTCGATATTGAAAGGCTCCGGGTGACCATACTTGGCGCGCAGGGCGCCGTATTTGGTGGTCACGTCGCCGTTGGCATACTCTAAGGCTGCGAGCGTCTCATCAATCCAGGGCTGCAGGCTGTCGACGGGCGTCATACCGCCGTGCCACAGACCTACATTGACCACGTAGAGCGGCTTGGCCCCGAGATCCTCGGCTAGCTGCAGATACTCATGGAAGCCGATACCGTCGGTGGTGCGGTAGCCCCAGTTGACGTTCCAGTGGCCCTCGCGCTCCTCGATGGGGCCGATGGTGCGCTCCCAGCGGAACGCATTGTCAGGCGACTCCTGACCCTCGACGAAGCAGCCGCCGGGGAAGCGCATGAACTTGGGGTGCATCTGCCAGAGCATCGAGGCCAGGTCGGGCCGCATGCCATTCTCGCGGCCGCGGAAGGTGGGCGGGAAGAGCGAGACGACGTCGAGATTGACGGTGCCCACGCCGTCGAAGACCAGGGCAAACTGCGCCCGCGGGTCGTTGCCGTCGGCGGTCAGGGTGGTCTCGAACTTGCGCCAGGTTTTGTCAGCGACGAAATCGCAGACCATAGTTTCGGCGTAGAGTGCCGAGCCGTCCTGACTGCAGAGGGTGGCTTTAACCGTGCCCTTGTATTTGCCGCGGGCCCAGAACGAGAGGCGGTAGGTGCGGCCCTGCACGGCATTGATGCCCCAGAAGCCTTCGTTGACCAGGCAGACGGGATTCTGCGGCGTGGCCGCAATGTTGAGCTGCAGGGCGTTGTGCTGTGCGGCGTTCAGCAGGGGCTGCTTCTTCGTGGGCTGGATGAGCTTCATCTCGAGCTGCGACGGTGATGCAGCATAGACGGACCAGCCCTGCAGGTCGGCGGGCTGACCGTAGCGCGGGCCGTCCTCGAACGAGCGGTTTCGGATGAGCTCGGCGTAGAGGCCGCCGTCGGCCGCATGGTTGATGTCCTCAAAGAAAATGCCGTAGTGCGTGGGGCTGATTTTCGGCCCGCGCTGCTGGGCGTCGATGTTGATGTTCACTTGTGCCTGCAGGGGTAGCGCAGCGGCTGCGAGCAGGGCGATAAGGGGAAGGTTCTTTTTCATTCGCTTTCTGATGATTGGGCCGCAATGATATTGCGGCATACGGGACATGCTTTTATAGATTTATTACTCGGATGCTGTAAGGGGGTAGGGTGGTGGGCTCGGAGGTCTCGATGACCTCGGCCTTGGCCCGCTGGTCCTCGATGTTGCGGCCGGCAAACTGCTCGCACTTCACCGTGGCGGGCAGCGACAGACCGTCGACCTTCACGCGGAGCTCGACGGGCAGGGCATTGATCAGCTTCAGACAGCGCCGCCCCGTCCGCGAATTGCGCACCAGTGAAGCACCGACGCGATGTTGAAGATTGAATATTGAAGATTGAAAATTAAGGGTTGAATGTACATACCTATCGCCGCTGTAGACGGAGAACAGGCGCTGCACTTCGTAGGCGGGCGTCGTACGGACAGTGGTGTTCGAGAAGTAGATCATGTCGGGATTCCAGTTGGAGTGGCCGTCCTTGCAGAGCATGGGGGCATAGCTGGTCATCTCGACGATGTCGCCATTGCGCTCAATGTCTGTCAGATAGAGGGCCTCGGCCAGCGCGGTCTCCACGTTGGGCCGCTTCACCTTCGTCGAAGCGGCCCATTCGCCAAGGTAAACTAAGGTCCCTTCGGGTTTGTACTCATCGTAATAATCCCTATGGTGCATGAACCATCCTGTCGATTCATAATAGTGTTCATCCGTGAGGTCCTGCAACTCAGGATGCCGGCGGCAAAGGTCCCAGCCCTCGAGATAGTCAGCGCTCGGTGTATGAAAAGGCCCAACGGTGCCGCAGATCTTAATCTCCGGATGGCGCTCGCGCAGGGCTCGGCAGATCATCTCGTGGCGGTCCTCGAAGGTGGTGCCGATGATGTCCTCGTTGCCTATTCCTATATATTTAAGGTTGAACGGCTCAGGATGACCGGCCTCGGCGCGCTTACGGGCCCACTCGTTCGTGGCAGGGTCGGCGTTGGCCCAGTCGATGAGATTGCAGAGTTCGTCGATATAGGTGGGCATCTGGTCCATAGGAATGCCCCCCTGCTGACCGGCATAGCCGTCGGCGTTGGCGGCCGAGTTCTGACAGGGCACACCGGCGGCCAGCACGGGCAGCGGCTCCGCTCCGATGTCCTCACAGAACTGGAAGTACTCGTAGAAGCCGAGCCCGCGCGTCTGGTGGTAGTGCCAGATGTTCATGTCGGGCTTGCGGTCCTGCAGGGGGCCGATGGTCTCGTCCCAGTGATAGATATTGTCGAGGCCCTGGCCGTGGCTCATGCAGCCGCCGGGGAAGCGCACGAACTTAGGCTTCAGGGCGGCAATCACCTCAGCCAGGTCCTTGCGCAGCCCGTTCTTGCGGCCCATGAAGGTCTCCTGCGGGAACAGCGAGATCATGTCGAGGCCTACGCGGGCTGCTTTTTTCGGAATGATGGCCAGCCGGGCCTTGTCGTCGCTGGTCTTCGCTGTGAGCACGGTCGTAAACTGCTGCCAGTCAGTGGCTTTCGTCTTGATGTCGCTGCTGGCCAGCACGGTGCCGTCCTCGCTGATGAGCTGGACAGTAAAGGTCTGCTTCTGCCCGCCCCCCAGGACATACATGGAGAAATCATACTTGGCACCCGCCTTGACTACGATGCCATCCCAACCCTCGTTCCAGAGCGTGTCCTTACCGAGTATGGCATAGTGCGGATTGTTCTTGCTGAGGGGATGATCGGCAGCGATTTCGAAGGTATGGCTTGAGTGCCAGGCCGTGCCGGCGTTCCAGCCGCCATGATCCTTCGGCGAGTATTCGAAATCGCGGTTCTGGACGAGCTCGGCGTAGAGGCCGCCGTCGGCCGCATAGCTGATGTCCTCGAAGAAGATGCCGATGAGCTTGTCGCTGATCGGCTTTTCGTTGTTGAGGTCGACGGTGAGCGTGGCCTCGACGGGTGCGGTCAGCCAAGCGAGGTTCTGTGCATCGTCGTACATGCGCTCCGATGACAGACGGGCGTCAGCTTCATTTTTCGCGAAAAAGTTGCGAATTTCGCCCATTTCATCGAAGTTGAGGGTAAACTGCTGTCCCTCGTATTCATGGCCGTCGACAGTCTGTCGCGACACGATTATCAGCCCGCTGATGGTCTGTTGAAGGTCGATGGACTCGCAGTCCGAGAACCGGCGAAAATCGGACGTAGCAAAGGAGCGGTAGTGCCGTCCGTTGGCGGTGAAGACCACCTGGAAACCGTCGCCGCTGGGGCTCACCACGGGCGCCAGGCACTGGCTGGTCTGCATGCGCGGATAGTCCTGCGGTCGCCAGTGGACGAGGTCACGGCTATAGGCAGCGGCAAAGCAGGGCGCATGGTCGTTGACCTGGAACACCAGCCGCCACGAACCGTCCTGGGCACGGCATAGCGAGGGCGCGTGCATGCGCTTCTCGGCGCCCCAGGGTCCGTAGTCGCTGCCGCAGAGCTGTCCCAAGTGATGCCACTGGCCAGCCTCAAGCACGGCCAGATGCAGTCCTGCCCGCTGGTCAGGCGAGTAGATGAAAATAGTGTCAGTCTGGGCATGAAGTCCCAGCTGCTGACAAGCCATGACGATGATGAGAGGCAGTAGTATTCGCAGTTTCATAGCCGGAATTCGTTTTAGTTTGCCTGCAAAGTTACGAATAAACGCGCACAAAACAAAAGAATTTCGTTTTTTTTTGTCGAGCGGGCTAATCCAGAACATCCGCTAAATGCCCGAAATGCAAAAAAAACGCAAAAAAGTTTCTTTGTTTCGTAAAAAATGCTTATCTTTGCCCCCTCTTAAACTACTAATATACTGTGTGCACAGAAATGAAAAAGGTCTTTTTGACGCTTTTCTTTTTATTATCAACGGTCGTCGGCTATGCTCAGACGGTCTATGACGTGCTCGATTTTGGAGCCCGCGGCGACGGCCAGACCGACGATGCGCCTGCGCTGCAGGCAGCTATAAATAAATGTTCGCGCGAGGGCGGCGGGCGCGTGCTCCTGTCGCGTGGGCATGTGTACTTGAGCGGACCGCTGGAACTGAAGTCGAACGTCGATCTGCACGTTGAGGCGACGGCCACGCTGCTCTGCAATCCCGATGAATCCATCTATAACCTCAGTGCCTTCGGCGAGAACCGCGGCGAGGGCATGCTCTGGATCTATGCCAACGGCGCCGACAACCTTAGCATCACTGGTCGCGGCACCATCCACGGCAACGGCATCAAGTTTATGGGGGCCGAACTGGAGGACTCGTATGAACTGAAGCCCCTGGCCGACCCGGCCTTCGACCCGCGGCCGCACGTGCTGACCCTCATCGACTGCGACAACCTGATGATTCGCGACGTGACCATCCGCGAGGGCGCCTACTGGACCGTCCACCTCGTAGGTTGTGACGGCGCCGTGATCGACGGCATCAATCTGCTCAACAACCTGAAGATCCGCAACGGCGACGGCATCGACCTCGACCATTCGCGCAACGTGCGCATCTCGAACTGCCACATCACCTCTGGCGACGACTGCATCTGCCTGAAGAACCGCCGCGAATATGAGCAGTACGGGCCCTGCCGCGACATCGTCGTGACGAACTGCACCATGTCCAGCCGCTCCTGCGCCATCAAGATCGGGTCGGAAAACATGGACTCCATCTGCAACGTCTTGTTCGACAACTGCATCATCACCGGCTCCAACCGCGGACTCGGCATTCAGAACCGCGACGAGGGCACCGTGACCAACGTGACCTTCTCGAACATACACATGGACCTCCGCCTCTGGAGCGACGTCTGGTGGGGAAAGGCCGAGCCCATCTACGTGACCAGCTATCCCCGAGCCGACGGCAACCACAAGGACGCCAACTGGCGATTCCCCAAGGGCGAGACCCACGGACGCTGCGGCAACGTCAGGAACATTTGGTTCAACAACATCACCGCCACCAGCGAGAACGCCTGCTTCATCGGAGCCGACCGGCAGGGCCGCGTCACCGGCGTTCACTTCAACAACGTGCGCATCGACCTGCGGCGGCCCAAGGGCATGCTCCGCGCACCCATGGACAAGCGCCCCTGCCGCGGCGAGGGCTTCATCTATGCCGACTACGACGAGCTCACGCAGATGGCCGTCCCCGTCGTCACCGACAACTGCCAGGAACCCTGATAGTGTCCCGTATGTTGCGATATCATCGCAACAATAACGAAAAAACAAAACAACCCAAATATTAACCCTTAAAAAAACATTTATGCGAAACGTAAAACAGAACTTAGGCCGCGTGCTGACGCTCGCCATGCTCCTGATGATGACCACCGTCGCATGGGCACAGCAGCGCATCACCGGCACTGTCACCGATTCGAAGGGCGAAGCCCTCATCGGCGTGAGCGTTGTGGAAGCCGGAACAACCAACGGCGCCACCACCAACATCGACGGACGCTTCACTCTCAACGTGAAACCCGGCGCCCGCCTCAACGTCAGCTACATCGGCTACAACACGCAGACCGTCGCCGCACGCGACGGCATGACCGTCACCCTGCAGGAGGACAACCAGCTCCTCGACGAGGTCGTCGTCGTCGGTTACGGCACCATGCGCCGCAAGGACGTCACCTCGTCCATCACCACCGTGGGGCAGGAAGACCTGAACATCGGTGTCTATACAGACCCCGCATCGTTGCTGCAAGGTAAGGTCGCAGGTCTGAGCATCACCCAAACCGGCGATCCCAATGGTACACCCAGCATCACACTGCGCGGTGCTTCCACCTTGCGCGAAGGGGCCATGGAGCCTTATTACGTCATCGACGGAATCCCCGGTGTTGACATCTCGATGGTGGCTCCCGACGACATTGAGTCGATCGACGTGCTCCGCGATGCCTCCGCCACGGCTATCTACGGTTCGAAGGCTGCCAACGGTGTGATCATCATCACCACCAAACGAGGTCAAGAAGGAAGTACCAATGTCAACTACAACGGTTATGTTGCTTTCGACCGCATCTCCAAGAATCTCGACATGATGTCTGCTTCGCAGCTGCGTGCTGCCGGCGGTCCTGATTTTGGCGGCAACACCGACTGGCAGGACGAAGTGCAGCGCACAGGCATAGCCCAAAGCCACAATGTTTCGGTTAACGGCGGACACGGAAAGACCCGTTACAGCACTTCGCTGACTTACATGACCCGCGACGGCGTCATCCGCGGCTCTGACTTCAAGCGTCTCAACGCCCGTGCCTTCGTCGAGTCGGCAGTGCTGAAAGACCACCTCACGCTATCGATGGCCGTCAACGCCCATCGTGGCCAGCACCATGGCGTGCGCACCAATCAAGAGGGAATGTCGGTGCTTGATGCCATGAACTACAATTCTCCCCTGCAACCTGTGAAGTACGACGACGGCACATGGTCGTATGTGGTAGGTGAGAACCAATATGCCAACCCCCTGTCGCTCATAAATGAGGATGCCGGTGACACCCGCCGCAAGTTCATGCAATATGTGGGCAAGGCCACGCTGAAGATTATCGACGGTCTCACTTGGAGTAACAACATCTCTTACCAGGAGACGCAGAGCACCTATAGCGACTACCACTCATCTCAGAGCCAGGTGGCCGACTTCCGCGATGGCCTGGGCTATGCCTACCGGAACACCTATTTTGGCGATAAGACCTCGTTTGAGAGTTACGTGAACTATGACGTCACACTGGCAAAGGCTCACAAGCTGGGTCTCATGGCTGGTTATTCGTGGGAAGAGGACAACAGCAATGATGGCTTTGGTCTTCAGGTCTTTGATTTCCTGACCGACGACTTGAAATATTACAACCTCTATTTGGCCAGCCAGACAAATGGCCTTGACGGTGGTGTGGAGAGCGGCGCACTGTCCACGCTTCGCATGATTTCGTTCTATGGTCGTCTGAACTACTCCTACAACGGCAAGTATATGCTGCAGGGCACACTGCGCCGTGACGGTTCGTCGGCCTTTGGTAAGAATCATCGCTGGGCCACCTTCCCCTCGGTGTCGGTAGCTTGGAACATTGCTGAGGAAAATTTCCTTAAGGACTCCTTCTTCGACCAGTTGAAACTACGCGCCGGCTATGGTGTCAGCGGTAACTCGTTTGGCTTCAACGCCTATTCTGCCTTTGAAACCTACAGTTCGGGAAGTTGGTTCAATTACACTGATCCCAATACCGGTGTTACGACAACACACCGTGGCGTTACGGCTACGGGCAATGCTAACCCCGACCTTAAGTGGGAATCGACCGCTATGCTCAACATCGGCTTGGACTTTGCATTCCTCAACAGCCGCATCAATGGTAGCATTGAGTTCTACAACAAGAAGACCAGCGACCTCATCTGGTACTATCCCGTCTCTCGAAACATCTACCCATACGACACTATGACAGCCAATGTGGGCGACATGAAGAACACGGGCGTAGAGTTCACCCTGAACATCGTGCCTGTCAAGACACGCAACTTCCAGTGGCAGACCACCATCAACTTGGCACACAACAAGAACGAGGTGACGAAGATATCTAACAACACCTACTCCGTTGACTATCTTGATGAGGGCAATCCTAACATCAACGGTTATTCCACTACCAACGTGCAACGCGTTCTTGAGGGCCAGCCCATCGGTACATTCTACACTTGGGAATGGGCAGGTTACGACAACAACGGCTCATCGGTCTTCTACACTCGTGATGCTGACACGGGCGAACGCATCAAGGATGCCAGTGGCAATTATGTGACCACTTCCACTCCCGAGGACAAGGACCGCACCATTACCGGCAGCGCTCAGCCTAAGCTGACTTATGGATGGAACAATACTTTTGGTTACAAGAACTGGAGCCTGACGGCTTTCATTCAGGGAACCATCGGCAACAAGATTTTCAATGCTACCGCTGCACAGTATCACAATAAAGGCCGTGTGGCTTCGGGCTACAACGTGCTGAGCGACATCGACATGAACGATGACTTCGGTCACACCCCCTCCGATCGCTACATTGAAGACGGCAGCTATCTGCGTCTGGCCAGCCTTACACTTGGCTACACCTTCAAGAACCTGGCAGGCTGGGCTAAGAGCATTCAACTCTATGGTACGGCTAATAACCTGCTGACACTGACTGGTTACGACGGCATCGACCCCGAGGTGTACATGGGTGGTCTGACTCCAGGCATCGACTATCGTGCCTCGCGCTATCCCCACACCCGTACGTTCCTCGTAGGCCTGAAGGTTAACTTCGATGCCGGGAAGGCCGAAAAGAAGGCTGCACCTGCCAAGCCCTTCTACGTGACCGACAATGCCGAGGTGGACCGCCTCAACGCTGAGGTCAACAAGCTGCGTGCCGAGAACGACCAGCTGCGCAGCCGCAAGCCCGAAGTCAAGACTGAGAAGGAAGTGGTGAAGACCAAGGAATACGTCACCTATCCTCACTACGTCAACTTCGAGGTCAACAAGACCGACGTGACCGACCAGGAGACTGTCAACCTGCAGTATGTAGCTGACATGATCAAGTCGGTGCCCGACAAGAAGTTCAGCGTCGTGGGCTATGCCGACAAGCAGACCGGCACTGCCGACAAGAACGCACAACTGGCCAAGGGCCGCGCCCAGAACGTCTACGACGTGCTCACCAAGAAGTACGGCGTGAAGGCCAGCCAGCTGACTCTCGACTCTAAGGGTGGTGTGGACACCATGTTCCTCGGAAACTCCGACCTCAGCCGCTCGGTGATTATTGCAGAAGTTAAGTAATTTTAGAAAAGACTGAAATATGAAGACAAATATCAAAATGTATATGGCAGCTGGCTTGATGGCTCTGACTGCCATGGGCTGCACCGATCTCGATGTAGACGTCAAGTCTTACTACACGAGTTATCCTGAAAGCGACGTGGCATTGGATGCAAAGATGTCCAATGTTTACTATTGCTTCCGAGGCGCTCTTGGTCGTCGCTATGGCGAGGCCGCCAGCCTATCTTCTGATGAAGAGGTGGGCATCTCTTTCGGCTCGTCCTACTTCGATTCTGGCACATACGCAAATTCCACGCTGCATACCTATAGCCCGGACGATGCCTCCATCGGATGGTATGGCGATTTGGCTTCTGGCATTGTCTTTGCCAATGATGCTATCGTAGACATGGGCAGTGACTCTGAAGCCGCAGCCTATGCCCGTGCCATGCGTGCCTTCTATCATTTCCTACTCATGGATAGCTATGGCGATATACCCATCCTTGACCACAAGGTTGCTGAGGGCGAAATGATAGAGCGCCAGCCTCGTGCTGATGTAGCCCGTTTCATTGAGTCAGAACTGCTTGACATCATTCCTAAACTGACCGATGAGGTATCTGCCGTTACATACGGCAAGCCTACAAAGTGGATGGCTGAAGCTTTGCTGGTGAAACTCTACATCAACTGGCCCGTTTATACAGCCAACGACGTGACTGCTTACAATGCTGCTAACTACAGCAACGAGAAGCTCAACGACCTTGTGGCTCTCTGCGACGACATCATTCAGAGTGGCAACTTCTCACTTGAAGGTGGAGAGCAGGCCGGCGACGGCAGCACCCCTGCCAATCGTTTCTTGGCCAAGTTCTATCCCAACAACGGCCCGCAGATTAAGGACTTCATCTACGCCATGCCTTACGATGCCTTGTCAGCACAGGGATTCCAGTATGGACGTCCTCGCATCTGGCGCCTCGGTCAGAACGATGGCCAGGGTGGTCCGAGCTACTTTGGCACAACCATTTCACAGTCAGTGGGTGGCAACTTCTCTGTTTCGCCCGAGTGCGCTCAGCGCTTCATCGACGCATACAAAGAGGGTGACCTCCGTGGTGAATCTCTCATCGGTGTTCCTGATGGCCACATCTATATGTATGACCCCATCACCTACAACAAGACTAATACTTATTATAAGTACAATGGCGAGGAAGTGATTCTTACTCAGACCATCACGCTCGACGAGACTTCGTCTTACCCTCTCAGCACTGGTGCCGACAAGACTCAGCCTGCCATCAACCAGGGCTTCAAGTCGATAAAATATTTCGTTGTCGATGAGGACTTCAAGAATGGACGTAACCAGTCGAACGACCTGCCCATCTTCCGTTATGCCGATATTCTGCTCATGAAGGCAGAGGCCATCCTGCGCGGTGCCACAGCCACCAACGGACAGACGGCTCTCTCTCTGGTAAACGAGGTTCGCAGTTATGCTAAGGCTCCCGCCAAGTCAACCGTTGACCTCGCCGTCCTGCTCAACGAGCGCGGACTGGAGTTCTTTGACGAGAACTGGCGCCGTAACGACATGATTCGCTTCGGCACCTTCGAGGACGAGTATGGTTACCACACCAAGGCAATGGAAGCTAAGGGCTTAGCCAGTTTCGATAAGACAAAGCGTATTCTCCCTATTCCTACGGGTATTCTTAACGAGAACACCAACTGGAAGCAGAACGCCGGCTACTAAGCCGTGGCTGTTCATTAGCAAAAAAAACTTAAAAACTCGCACGTTTGCAGATGCAGACGTGCGAGTTTTCTTTATTATTAACTATCTTTGCATTGCGAAATTTTCGCAACGAAATTTTCGCAACGAAAAATTCGCAACGAAGAATTGATTGCTTATGGCAAGAGAAAAGGTGAAAAAACTGAAAAACCCCTTTGTTTTCAAGGGCTACGAAGGACCTGAGTATTTCTGTGACCGCACGGAAGAAACTGAGATTCTTGTTTCTGGCCTGCAAAGTGGCATGAACATTACGCTCATTTCCCCCCGTAAAATAGGAAAAACGGGACTTATAAAGCACGTCTTTCACCAGATTCTGCAGAAGAATAAGGATGCAGTATGCCTTTATGTAGACATTTTCGCTACACAGAGCAGGCATGAGTTTGTCTCGCTTTTCTGCAAATCATTCGTAGAAGAAGTCGTAGAGCGTGAGAAATCACTATTCGCTAAAGCTTTAGATAGCTTTCGCGGATGGCGTCCCGTTTTCTCTGCAGATCCCATGACTGGAGCCCTACAGGTGTCTGTAAGTATCGATCTACAACATACAGATAATACCTTGAAGAGCATCTTTGAATATATTGAGCGTCTTGACAAGGAAGTATATATTGCCATTGATGAGTTTCAGCAGGTTGCTGGCTATGCCGAGAAGGGTACGGAAGCCTTGTTGCGCAGCTATATTCAGTTCAGCCATGCTCATTTCATCTTCGCCGGCAGCAAGCAGCACCTGATGAGCGAGATGTTTCTCTCGCCTAAGCGTCCTTTCTATAACAGTACGCAAATTGTTAATCTGGATCCGCTTCACGAGGAGGTGTATTTTAGCTTTGCACGCCATTTCTTCGAAACGCGGAAGGGTGGGTTTGATGAAAAAGCCTTTCATTCCCTGTACAACCTTTTCGATGGTGTGACCTGGAACATACAGATGGTGTTGCATCGCCTTTACGACACTTACACAACAGTGGAAAACGAGCAGCAGGTGCTTCTCGCAGTAGACACGGTCGTAAAACTGATGTCGGTCAGCTTCGAATCCATGCAACCGCTACTCACTCAGGTACAGGCTGACCTGCTCAAGGCTATTGCCAAAGATGAGCCTGTGGCAAAGCCTCTCAATGGGGAATTCATCAAGCACTATGACCTGTCCTCGCCCAGCACCATCAAGTCGGCTCTGGAAACGCTGCAGAACAAGGAACTGGTCTATCGCAACAGTCAGGGGTATATCATCTATGACCGCTTCTTCTCGCTATGGCTGAAACGGATTTTGTAATTGTCTGCCAAATGGAACTAAGAAAATACTTGGTCGGCGCAATGCTGACAATCTGTGGAGCCGCGTCGGCTGTAGGCCGTCAAGCAATAGAAATCGTGGTGCATCGCGGGGCCAATGCGCTGGCGCCGGAGAACACCTGGGCGTCGGCCGACTCGGCCCTGCACTACGGTGCCGCGTGGGTGGAGGTCGACGTGCGCACGTCGAAGGACGGGGTGCTTTTCAACCTGCACGACGAGACGCTCGACCGCACCACCAACGGCACGGGACGGCTGGCCGACATGAACGCGGCGGAGGTGATGAAGCTCGATGCCGGCAGCTGGTTCGGCCCGCAGTTCGCGGGGCTCCGTGTGCCCACCCTCGCCGAGATGCTCGACTCGCTGCAGGGCCGAGCCCGTGTGTTCTTCGACGTGAAGCGCGGCACACCCATACCGGCGCTGGTCAGCCTGGTGCGCGAAAAGGGCTTCGCCGACAAGAGCTTCTTTTGGTTCGCCGACGAGCAGATGCTGCGCGAGTTCATCCGTCTGGCACCCGAGATGAAGGTCAAGGTGAACGCCAAGGACATCGCCCGACTGAAATACTGGCAGTCGGTCTGCACGCCCTCCTACGTCGAGATTGCCCCCGAACTGATCACGAAGAAATTCCGTCGCTACTGCCACCGCCACGGCATCCTCGTCATGGCTGCCTGTCAGGAGGACGACACGTCGCAGTTCCGGCTGGTCATCCGCAAGCGGGCCGACCTCGTCAACCTCGACCGCCCCGAGGAATTCCTCCCGCTACTCAAACATCCATAAGTTTTCCCCCTGACAAGCATAAAAAAACTTAAATTTCACAAGTTTGTGATTCACAAACTTGTGAAATTGTTGTTTATTCGCTATCTTTGTCCTCAAATTCAATGAGTTATGGAGAAAAGTTTTGTTTATGGAGTGGCTGTTTCAGACTATAATTTCACTGGCCGTGAAGAAGAAACCCGACGACTGAAGTCGAATTTTGAAAACGGCATCAATTCCATTCTTATTTCACCTCGGCGCTGGGGCAAGACGTCATTGGTTGATCATGTCTGTCGACAGCTGGAAGACAGTGAAATGACCATTGTCCGCTTAGACATTTTCGGCTGCAAGAGTGAATATGACTTTTATAATGCTCTGGCATCAGCCGTACTGAAGCAGACGGCCTCTAAAATGCAACTGTGGATGGACGAGGCCAAGGACTTTTTGGCCCGGCTCACCCCAAGAATCAATTTTCCAGTAGACCCTACATCAGACATCAGCCTTTCGTTAGGAATCACGCCAGAGACACACAGCCCAGAGGAGATTCTCAATATGGTTGAGGTCATTGCCCGGCGCAAAAACCGTCATATCGTTGTCTGCATCGATGAGTTTCAGCAGGTAGGCGAGTTTGAGAACACAAAGTCCGTACAAGCCACGTTACGTTCCGTCTGGCAGCACCATCACTACACGTCCTATTGCCTGTTTGGCAGTAAGCAACACATGATGAGCAAGATCTTCCTCAATCGAAGTATGCCGTTCTATCAGTTTGGCGACTTGATGTGGCTCCAGAAGATCCCGTCATCTGACTGGATACACTATGTCGTAAGCCATTTCGAGCGTGCCGGACGACAAATCTCTGAAGATATGGTTCTACGGATCTGCGAGGCAGTGGAGCATTATCCTTCATACGTGCAGCATCTGGCATCCATCATCTTAAATCGGACAGAAAAAGGGGATACCGTGACGGAAGCGATGTTGGCACCTGCCCTCAAAGAGCTGATAAGCACCAATGAAGCTCTATATATGCAACAGATAGAACCGCTGTCCGGCTACCAAATGAACCTTCTGCGTGCCATCGTTTCCGGCGTTCACTCCGGCTATAATGAGAAGAAAATTCGTATGCGCTTCGACCTGGGCAGTCCCTCTAATCTGGTTCGACTCAGAAATGCACTCGTCGAACGCGACCTCATCTACTCCGAGATGCGCCAGCTATATATCACCGACCCTGTGTTTTCTCTGTGGTTCAGGCAGCGTTTCACTTAACAGCATATCGTAGACTATGAATAAGTCTTTAACCATATTACTGATCTTCCTTATGGCGGCGCTTTGCTCCGGATGCCGCGCCCAGCAGGTGCGCTATAGTGCAGAATTTGACGTTTCATCTTCAAATTTTGCCGATTCCATCGATATTGAGTGGACTGACGGGCAGGTCTACGTGCCAGTCACGATTGGGAACCGCGTCTATCGTTTTCTGCTCGACACGGGGTCAGGACAGACGGTCGTCTACGAGGATTCGCCCTTCCTCAGCCACTGCAGCGAGGCCGGCTACATGCTGGCCCACGACGCCATCGGCATGACCGACACGGTGCGCGTGATGACCATGCCGTCCATGACGCTCGGCAGCCTGACGCTGACGGGCTGTCAGGCCACCGTGCAGCGGCGAGCCCTCGAGGGACGAAAATTCGATGGAATCGTCGGTTTTGACATCGTTTGTCGTGGATTTTCGATGAAGATCGATGTCCGCCAGAAGCGCTTGGTGCTCACTGACCGCCGCGACTTTTTCGATGGGGAGGAGGGCTTCGAGGTGAAGTACAGGTTGAACTTCCACGTGCCCTACGTGCCCGTGACGCCCTTCGGCAAGTACACCGAGGAGGCCCTTTTTGACACCGGCAGCCGCCAGTTCTATTCCATCAACAAGCAGAGCTTCGACCTTGGTGAGGAAGATCAGCTGCAGCCGCTCGGTCAGCAGGTCGAGGGCCGCAGCATCGGCCGCCATGCCATCGGCAACTACGGCGCTGAGCCCCGCGGCGAGGTCGTCTTCCTGGCCCTCGAACAGCTTCGTCTTGGCAATTTCTCGTTTACCGACGTCCACACCGTGACCACCCAGGGCGGTTCGCACCTCGGCGCTGCGGTGCTGGAGCAGGGCGCCGTCGTGTTCAATCCGCGGCGCAAGCGCATGCGCTTTGAGCCCTACGACGGCGGCACGGCGTGCTACATCGGCAACCGCCAGCTGGAGATCGCCTTCGTCTCCGAGCAGGGCATGCCCGTCGTCGGGCTCGTCTGGGAGCGTGGCGTGCCTTATCAGCAGGGCTTCCGCGAGGGCGACATGGTGGTGGCCATTGACGACCGCCCGGTGCGCAGCATCGCCCAGTTCAACGGCTGGGGCTTCGAGCGCGGCCGCAGCTACCGCTTCACGCTCCGCTCGCCCGACGGTCGCCAGCGGACCGTCTCATGGGTGCGACTGCCGAATCCATGAAAAGTAAATCTCGGTCGTGCGATCAGCTCGATCTTAGGTTAAACAATAACGGTTAAAAAAACAAAAAACGGCGCTTCTTGAAGGTAATATACCCCTATATTGGTATCGAAAAGCGCCATTTTGGGCCTTGAAGAAAAAAAATTTCAAATTGTCAGAACGCGGCTGTAACTTTTGACCGCCGTCAGTCGTCTTTAATAATAGAGAGGATGAAAAAGATCAGTTTCCGGGCCGACATATTGCCGCTGAAGAACGAGCTTTACCGGCTGGCCCTCCGCATCACTCTCAACAGTGCGGAGGCCGAGGATGTCGTGCAGGAGACGATGATCAAGGTCTGGAACCGGCGCGAGCAGTGGGACGACATTGAGTCGATTGAGGCTTTCTGCCTGACCATCTGCCGCAATCAGGCCCTCGACCGCCTGAAGCGGCTCGACAACCAGAACGCCACGCTTGGCGACGAGCACGACCGCGCCGACCACTCCTACGAGGCCGACCCCGAGGAACAGACCATCCAGAGAGACCGCCTCAGACTGGTGCGCCAGCTGATGGACCAGCTGCCGGAGAAACAGCGCTCATGCATGCAGCTCCGCGACGTCGAGGGCAAGGCGTATAAAGAGATTGCCGAGTTGCTTGGCATCAGCGAACAGCAGGTGAAGGTGAACATCCACCGGGCACGACAGGCCGTCAAACAAAGATTTATTGAAACCGAAAAATATGGACTATAAGTACATTGAACAGCTGGTGGAACGCTACTTCGAAGCCGAGACCACGCTTCAGGAAGAGCAAATCCTGCGCGCCTTCTACGCCCAGGCCGATGCCGACATGCCCGACGAGCTGCGCCGATGGGCGCCCGTCTTCGAGGCTCTCGGTGAGCAGCCGGCACTGGGCGACGACTTCGACGAGCGCCTGCTCTCAATGACCGAGGGGCAGCCGCAGCGCGTCAAGGCTCGCACGGTCAGCCTGACCGAGCGCCTGCGCCCACTGTTCAAGGCAGCCGCCATCGTGGCCGTCGTGCTCTCGCTGAGCAATGCCATCAACCAGTCGCTGCAGCCCAACGACACGTGGACGTCGCCCGACAGCTATGCCACCATCGGGCCCAGCGCCGACGAGCCGGCCATGGCCTACGAGCAGGGCGCCGACTCGATCTACTTCAGCGGCGACTCGCTCCGACTGGCCACCGGCACCATCGAATAAGAATTATTTCTATGCTTTCTCTATCTATAAAAGAATCATTTACTTTGAATTAAAACACTTACACACACGAAGAAGCTGTGAAGCTTTGATGATTTAAAACAAAACAAATTCTTCGAAGATAAGGCCAGACAGTCAAGTGCGACTGCTGGCCTTCTTCATGGTTTGATTAAGCTGGAACAGGGCCGGCAGCAGGATGCAGAGCGAGAAGCCCACGGCCAGCAGTTCGCGACCCACCTGACCGCCGAAAAGGTCGCGCAGTTCAAGCGACGGGTCGGGATAAAAGACGAACAGCAGATAGGCTGCCGTGTTGTTGGCCCAGTGGTAGGCTATGCCGGGCACGATGCTGTCCGTACGGCTGTACATCCAACCCAGCAGCAGGCCGATGACGAAGGCATGCGGCATCTGAGCCGGATTCAGGTGGGCAGCCGCAAAGAGCAGGGCCGACAGCCCGATCATCAGCCAGCGCCGACGCGGCTGCCAGCTGAGCAGCGTGCGCAGGACGGCGCCGCGGAACACTATTTCCTCGACGACGGGCGCCAGCAGTGCCACGACGAAATAGCCGCCGCGCGTCGACATCAGCTCGGTAAACTGCTGCTCCGTCTCGTCCACGATCTTCTGGATCCACTCAGGCCATTCCGGCAGCCATTCCTGGCAGAACATCGACGGCACGATGGCGCCCAGCGCGGCAATGACGCTCCACGTGAGCACCGTCCACGGGCGTGAGCGCAGATAGCTGGCTGAAGGCCTAAACCATCGGGCCCACACGAAGACCGCCACCGTCAGCACCGAGAACAGAATCATCGTCAGAATCGTCTGCTGGGCTGACATGTTTTCCGTTATACGTCCTTTTGTCAACGCCACAACCAACATCACCATGGCACTGGAAAAACCCTGAATGCCCAGGAACACCACCACATAGGCGATGGCCGTCAGTAAGCTAAATCTTTGTTTCATTGTATTTTATGTTTCTTTGTGTTAACAAGAGTGCGGCCTTCGCTGCCTCTGAATCCAGTCTCATCTGTCGGGCCAGATCCTCGGCTGAGGCGAACTGACGTTCTTCGCGCAACCGCTCCGCAAACTCCACGCTCAAGCGCTTGTCGTATACGTCGCCGCTGAATCCCAGCACGTGCACCTCCAGCGTGCGCCTTTGCCCGTCGAAAGTCGGCCGCGTGCCGATGTTCATCATGCCCGGCATACTGTTGGCCATGCCTTCGATCGTCACCGTCACGGCGTAGACGCCGTCCTTGGGCACCAGTTTCTGCCCGTCATCCAGCTCCATGTTTGCTGTCGGGAAGCCAATCGTCCTGCCAATCTGCTCACCGTGGACCACCCGTCCGCACAGCTCATATCGTCGGCCCAGGCACTCAGCCACGGCATGCATGTCGCCCTCAGCTATCAGCCGGCGGATGCGCGACGAGCTCACGGCACTGCCCTCCACAGCCAGCGCCTCAGCCTGCACGACGTCGATGCCCAGCTCGCGGCCGTAGCGTATGTAGTCGTTGAAGCCCTCAGCCCGACCATGGCCGAACCTGTTGTCATAGCCCGCAAGCAATGTGTCGACATTCAGTCTGTCCCTCAGCACCTTGCCCATGAAATCATGCGCCGAAAGAGCTGCCATCGCTGCATCGAACCGCAGCACCACCATCACGTCTATGCCGGCTTCATCCAGCAGCCGTTGCTTCTCGTCGAGCGTCGTCAGCAGCTGGGGCCGCCAGTCCGGGCATACCACTTGCCGCGGATGCCGTTCAAACGTGATGACCATCGCCCGTTCACCGCGCTCACTGGCCAGCCGTTTCAGCTGTCCGATGAGGAAACGGTGTCCCCGATGTACCCCGTCGAAGAAACCTATCGTGGCACAGCTCCGCTTCGTCAGTCGCGTCTCGTCGTTTAGAATTATTCTTTCCATTGGCCTGCAAAGTTACAAAAAAGAACCGATTTCGCGTCTTTTTCCAAAAAAAATTTGGATATTTCGCAGATTAGCAGTACCTTTGCACCCGCAAAACATTTCCGGACTTGTAGCTCAGTTGGTTAGAGCAACAGACTCATAATCTGGAGGTCCCAGGTTCAAGCCCTGGCTGGTCCACACTGAAAATCAGTAACTTACGAACAATCGAAGGTTGCTGATTTCTATTTTTGCGAACAATTTGCGAACAAAATGATATTTCATGGAACATTGTGCATACCTCCTGAAGGCTTTGGTATCTGCATTTTGTTCGCAAAATCCTCGATTTTTGTTCGCAAAGCGTAAAAAACT
>JAFTGI010000104.1 GCA_017458195.1 Prevotella sp. | reverse complement strand
TGGGTCGACCAGGGCATGCCGTTCAAAAGTGAAAAGGGAAAAGTGAAAAGTGAAAAGTAAGGCTACGAGGAGCGCGTGTTCCTGACTGACGGCACCGGCTTCGAGATGAACGGCAACCAGGGCACCGACGGCTTGCTCTATGCCGACCGCACACCGCTGCCCAACTACTACGAGCTGCAGCACAACTATGCCCGCGCCTTTGTGACCATTGACCATTCACCATTGACCATTGACCATTCACCATTGACCATTGACCATTCACCATTGACCATTGAACATTCGGCTGCGCAGAAGGAAACCGCAGACAAAAATGGTCAATCTTCAATGGTCAATGGTCAATGTTCAATGTTCAATGGTCAATGTTCAATCTTCAATCTTCAATGCACAAACCGCTACGACTTCCTGAATCTGAAGGACAACGTCACCTTCCATTGGTTCATTACGACAGACCGCGACACCGTGGCCCGTGGTGCCTTCAGTCCCGACTGCGCCCCCCGCAGCAGCGTGCCCTACACCCTCTCTGTCCCGTATGCTGCGATATTATCGCAGCCCTCACAGGCCTTAACCATTCTGCACTTCGACATCGAGGATGCCCAGGGCCACACCTTCCTGCACCAGAGCTTCGTGCTCAATAAGCCCGAGCAGCACTGGTCGGGCGAGGGCGACCCCATGCAGCTCGTCCAGGAGGGCCCGCTGGTGCGTGCCGGCCGCAAGCCTACCATGGCCGAGTGCATCACCCAGAAGGGCAAGCTGCCCGCCCACTACCTGCTGCCCATCGACAACGCAGAGGTGAAGGCCGACGTCGTCACAGAACCGACTGCCGACGGCGGACAGCGCGTCAGCTTCACTCTGACGCCCGATACGGCCGATGTGTTCCGGGCAGAGCTGGGACTGGCCTGTCTGCTTGACCCTGCCCTTGACCGCGTGCAGTGGATTGGCCAGGGCCCCTTCGCCTCCTATCCCGGTCGCCACCGGGCCTGCCGCTATGGCTTCTGGGCTAAGCATCAGGACGACCTCTACTTCGAGGGCAACCACGGCGGTGTGGATGCCGCCTACGTCAGCGACAGTCAGGGCCGCGGCCTGCTCATCGTCGGCGATTCGCTCAACCTGAACTTCGAGCAGACCGACCGCGGCCTGGTGCTCACGGTCAATGCTGCCGTCAGCGGTCAGGGGCCGAAGTTTGCCAAGACCGCCTTCAAGGGTTGGCGTCGTGGCGACGGCCCCGTCAGCGCCTCGTTCACGGTCTACCGGGTCGAGTCAGCGCCCCGCCTGTTCCAGTCGGCCGCCGACGTGCCCGCCCCCTTCCGTCCCTTCCTGACCCAGTACGATACCTATCTGATGAGGTACGCCGACATAAAAAAGATGTAACGTTTAACTTAATTATATTTCAAAACAATGAAGAAAATGAACAGAAACGGCCTCGTGCTTGCTGGTGCAGCCATGGCCATCGCCCTGATGCTCGGGGCTTGTGGAAACAAGAATGAACAACCCGCCGCTGAGGCCAGTGCAACGCCGGAGCAGACCGAGCTGCAGAACGTTGAGGGACGCCAGAATTTCGGTGCCAAGGCCATCATCACGCCTCTGCCCGCCATTATGATTGCCACCTACGACGCTCAGGACAATCCCGACGTGATGATGGCAGCCTGGGGCGGCCAGTGCGGCCCCAACCACATCTGCTTCAACCTGTCGCCGCACAAGACGACTGAGAACCTGAAGCTGAAGCAGGCCTTCACCGTCAGCTTCGCCTCGAAGGACAATGTGGCCGAGAGCGATTTCTTCGGACTGGTGTCGGCCAACGACGTGCCCGACAAGGTGGCCAAGGCCGGCTTCACCGCTACGAAGAGCCCCAATGTGGATGCCCCCATCATCAACGAATATCCGCTGACCCTGGAGTGCCGCGTCATCGAGATGGCAGAAACCTCGATTGGCGAGACCCGCGTCGTGGGTGAAATCGTGAACATGAGTGCCGACGAGCGCATCCTCACCAATGGTGTGGTCGACCTCGCCAAGCTCCAGCCCGTCATCTATGACTCCTCGACCAACAACTACCGCGTGGTCGGCGACAGCGTCGGTCAGGCCTGGGAGTCCGGCAAGGCCCTGAACAAGTAAGCGCCGGAACGGAGGTCTGTTTTTTATGAGACGACAAATTGCTTTATTACTTTCCATGCTGTTCGCGGTCGTTGGCGCTGTTGCGCAGGCCAACGACCACGACAGGTTGTGGCAGGCGTTCCTCTCGCCGCCCGACAGCATCCGCGTGGGGTGCTATTACTATTGGGTGAACGAGCACGTGGACCCGGAGGGCGTCAGGGCCGACCTGCAGTGGATGAAGCAGAACGGCATCACGCTGGCCTTCCTGGCCACCGACATCCGCAACCGCACGCGCTGGGAACGGCCTTGGGAGGGTGAGACGTTCGGCAAGAACAAGTTTCAGAGCCCGTTGTGGTGGGAGAATCTGCGCACGGCACTTCGCACGGCCTCCGAGCTCGGCATCGAGATGGGCCTGTTCAACTGTCCAGGCTGGAGCCAGTCGGGCGGGCCGTGGGTGAAGCCCGACGAGGCCATGCGCAACTGGACGCCCGCGGGCATTGAGATCTGCCAGACCAAGCAGGGCACCGACGTAGCCTGCGGCCCCTGTTCGCCCGAGGCCGAGGGTCTGGAGGTTGACAAGCTGTCGAAGACGCATGTTAAGAAGCATTTTGAGTCGTTCATCGGCGAGATCCTGCGCCGCATCCCGCCCGAGGACCGGCGCACGCTGACCACGGTGGTCGTCGACAGCTGGGAGCGTGGCAAGCAGAATTATACGGACTCCATCTACGAGAAGTTCCGCCAGCGCTACGGCTATGAGCTCGACTATGCAACTGTCGTCAATCCTCAATCTTCAATCTTCAATCCTCAATCATCCAAGGATTTGGATCGCCTGATTGCCAATCTTGTTGCGAGTGAGTATATGGGCGGCCTGACGGAGAAGGCCCATGAGTACGGACTGCGCACGTGGTGCGAGCCCTACGCCCACAGCCCCTTCCCCGGCAACAGCATCACCTATGGCAGTGCGGCCGACGAGGTGGCGGCTGAGTTCTGGGTCAACGACAAGAAATTCAGACAGAAAGAGGTCGACGCCGCCCTTGGTGCCGCCCGCCGCAGCGGCAAAAACCGTGTGTGGGCCGAGAGCTTCACCGACGGCGGATGGACCGGCGTGGCAAAGGACGACTGGAGCTTCGAAAAGCTGAAGCCCCTGGCCGACCGCTACTTCCATGCCGGCATCAACGCCACCATCCTGCACGTCATGATTTCGCAGCCGGGCGACCCCAGCGAGCCTGCCGTGCGCCCCTGGTTCGGCACCTTCTTCGACCGCCGCAGTGCGCATGCTGCCGACCTGAAGCCATTGGTGGATTACCTGCGCCGCTGCAACTTCATGCTGCAGTTAGGAAAACCCTATCAGGACGCCACCGACCAGCGCATCCTGCCCGACGGCACCATCATACGCTTCACCGATGCATCCCTCTTTGAGATCACCTTCCCCGACGGCCGCAAGGAGACGTGGAATCCTGTCAGGAGCGCGTCTGCACAGAAGAAGGCAGTGTCGATTCTCGGCGACTCCTACTCTACCTACGAAGGCTATCTCACGCCGTCGACCAACGCCATCTGGTATCACGTGAAGAATGCAGAGAAGAAGACTGACGTCACCAGTGTGCGTCAGACGTGGTGGCACCAGCTCATCAGTCAGCAGGGATGGAAACTCTGCGTGAACAATTCCTACAGCGGAGCTACTATCTGCAACACCGGCTACGACGGCAACGACTACAGCGACCGTTCGTTCTTGACGCGCATGGACAACCTGGGCTGTCCCGACATCATCTTTATCTTCGGAGCCACCAACGACAGTTGGGCCCACTCACCGATTGGCGAGTTCAAGTATGACGACATCACCGGCGGTGACCTTTGGACGTTCCGTCCCGCACTGGCCCGCCTGCTTTCCCACATGCAGGACCGCTACATCGGCACCGACCTCTACTTCATCCTGAACGACGGTCTGACGGGCGACATCACCTCGTCGGTGAAGACCATCTGCGAGCACTACGGCGTGAAGTGTATTGTGCTCCACGATATACACAAGCTCTCAGGTCACCCCTCTGTGCAGGGCATGAAGCAGATAGCCGAACAGATAACTGAGCAACTGGATCAATAAGAGTGCACAATGAAGTCATTTTCAGGCACTGTCCGACCGGCCCGACGCGCCCTTCTCGACGGTGTATTTACCCTGTGAGCGGGAAAGACCTGGAATGACCGGATAAAATTATTTCAAAGCCACTGAATACTATTTCAAAGGCTTTGAAATAATTTTATGTTGTCCCGGCAAAGCGCCGCAACGACGTCTGCTTTGCGTCCGCGTTTTACTCTTTTAACGCATTGGATGCCGTTCTTTGCCATTATTTTTGTACCTTTGCCCCATACTACCAAGCGATATTAAGAATTACTTTACGAAGAAATTGGACGACATGAGACATATATTATTTGCGATTTCGCTTCTGCTAGCATGCGGAACTGCCTTTGCCGATAATGGTATGAAGATGACGCACTACCTTTTTGCCTACTTCATCAACAACACTACCGAGGGGCAACAGGTGTGCTATGCCGTGAGCGACGACGGCGTCAACTTCACACCGCTGAACGAGGGGCGGCCTGTCATCGCCTCCGACACGATTGCCTGTTCGGGCGGCGTGCGCGATCCGCATCTACTGCGGGGCAATGACGGATGGTTCTATCAGGTGCTTACCGACATGGACATGTCGCTGGGCAAGTGGACCAGCCGGGGCATCATCCTGCTGCGCTCGCGCGACCTCGTCAATTGGGAGCACCACGCCGTCCACTTCCCTGCCCGCTATCCCGGCAAGCCATACGCAAAGGCCAATGCCGTGTGGGCCCCGCAGACCATCTACGACCCTGCCGTGCAGAAACTGATGATTTACTTCTCCCTGCACAGCGACAAGGACGGCCCCTTCCCCAAGGATGCCGTCTATTATGCCTACGCCAATGCTGACTTCAGCGACCTGGAGGGCGACCCGCAGCTGCTGTTCACCTATCCCTATCCCACCATCGACACTGACATCGTGCAGGACGAGCAGGGCCTCTACCATCTGTTCTTCAACACCTGGGGCGGCCCCGACGGTCTGCAGCGCCGGCAATACACCTTCCGCGACCTGCACGACCAGCAGTCGTGGACGCTCCTGTCTGGCCACATGCAGCCCAACCGACTGTCATCGGAAGGTTCCACGGCTTATCCGCTCATTGGCGGCGGCTGGATGTTGAGCTACGACTGCTTCAAGGATGGCGTCTATCAGTTCTGCCGTACCGACGACTGGCAGCACTTCACGCTCGTCCATGAGACGAAGACCGAGGGCCTGTTCACACCCCGTCACGGTTCCATCATCCAGATAACCGAGCCGGAATACCGTGCGCTGACCGCCGGGACTGTCAGCCGCAAACAGCTGATAAATGAAGACTGGCAGTTCTGCCTTAACGACAGCGACTTCGCGCGCAGTCAGAGCGTCACCCTGCCTCACGACTGGAGCATCCTTGAGCGCTTCGACCGCGAGGCGCCGGCCGGCAACGACGGGGGCTATCTGCCTGCGGGCCGCGGCTGGTATCGCAAGACGCTGACCCTTGGCCGGGAGTATGAGGGCAAGCGCCTGCGCCTCTACTTCGAGGGCGTCTACATGAATTCCGCGGTCTATGTCAACGGACGGCGCGCGGGCGGCTGGCCCTATGGCTACTCGTCGTTCTGGGTCGACATCACACCTTTTGTTAAGATTGGTCAGAACGAGATTGTCGTCAGCGTCGACAACTCCCGGCAGAAGAACTGCCGCTGGTACTCGGGCTCGGGCATCTACCGCAACGTGTGGCTCTACACGACGCCCCTGACCTATATTGACGACTGGAGCGTCAGTGTCAGCACGCCCGACGTGCATACGGTCAACATCACCGCCGACGTGGTGGCACCCGACGGCCGGCGCACGCCCCTGCAACGCACCATCCGCGTCGACGAGCCCCGCCTGTGGTCGCCCGATGACCCTTATCTTTATCAGACAGAGCTGACGGCGGGCGACGACCGGCTGCCCCTGAGCTACGGCATCCGCACCATCGACTACGATGCTGAGCGCGGTCTGCGCCTCAACGGTAAGCCGCTGAAACTGAACGGTGCCTGCCTGCACCACGACAACGGTATCCTCGGCGCGGCTGCCTATGATGCTGCCGAGCGCCGCAAGGCCCGGCTCATGAAGGAGGCGGGCTTCAATGCCGTGCGCACCTCGCACAACCCACCGTCGGAGGTCTTCCTGCGGGCCTGCGACGAGCTGGGCCTGCTGGTCATCGACGAGGCCTTCGACGGCTGGCGCGACGAGAAGAACCGCCACGACTACCACGAGCTCATCGACCAGTGGTGGCAGCGCGACCTGGAGGCGATGGTGCTGCGCGACCGCCTGCATCCCAGCATCTTCTGCTGGTCCATCGGCAACGAGGTCATTGAGCGCAAGAAGATCGAGGTGGTCAGGACGGCCCACCAGATGGCCAGCCACGTCCGCAGCCTCGACCCTCAGCAGCGCCCCGTCACCTCAGCCCTGGCCGCCTGGGACGCCGACTGGGACATCTACGACCCGCTGGCTGCCGAGCACGACATCGTGGGCTATAACTACATGATGCACAAGGCCGAGGGCGACCATGAGCGCGTGCCCGACAGGGTGATGATGCAGACCGAGTCGTACCCCCGCGATGCCTGGCAGAACTACGAGCGGACGATGGCCCATCCCTACATCGTCGGCGACTTCGTGTGGACGGGTCTCGACTACATCGGTGAGTCGGGCATCGGCCGCTGGTATTATCAGGGCGACGTGCCCGGTGAACATTATGAGCGGCCACTCTATCCCTGGCATGCCGCCTACTGTGGCGACGTCGACCTGACCGGTCAGCGCAAGCCCATCAGCCACTACAGGTCGCTGCTGTGGAACGACGGCGAACAGCTCTATATGGCTGTCCGTGAGCCTGATGGCTATCACGGACAGGTGAAGACCACGCTCTGGGGCACGTGGCCCACCTTCGCCAGCTGGAACTGGCCGGGGTGGGAGGGACGCCCCATCGAGGTGGAGGTCTACAGCCGCCGGTCGCCGGTGCGCCTCTATCTGAACGGCACGCTCATAGCCGAACAGCCGACCGACCAGATGAAGGCTGTCTTCACGCTGCCCTACACGCCGGGAACGCTGCAGGCCGAGGCTGGCCAGGAGCAGGTGCAGCTGGCGACTGCAGGACAGCCCGCAAGGCTCCGGCTGACGGCCGACCGCAAGCAGCTGACGGCCGACGGTCAGGACCTCGCGTTCGTCACCGTTGAGGTCGTCGACGCCGATGGCCATGTGGTGCCCACGGCTGACAACCGGCTGACGTTCAAGGTCGAAGGCGCAGGCACCCTGCTGGCTGCCGGCAATGCCGACATCAAGGACGAGGACCCCTACTTCGACGCCGCTCATCGCGCTTGGAAGGGTCGGGCCCTCTGCGTCGTGCGCTCATCGAAAAAGAAGGGCCGCGTCCGCCTGACCGTCACGTCGCCTTCGTTGCCGCAGAGCTCCATTGCACTGCAAGTTAAACCTCAGTAAAGAATTATGAGAACAGGAATCCTTTTGAAGCGATGTGCTGTCATGCTGCTGGGCCTGACGGTTGCCAGCGGACTTTGGGCCCAGAGTTCCAAAGCCGAAGTCAAGACTCAGACCGTAAAACTGACGGTTGAGTATTATGCACCGGAGATTGTGCGCGTGGTGAAGCAGCCGCTGGATGCCGCCCCCTTGAAGAAGGAGAGCTTCTCGGTCATCCTGAAGCCCGACAAGCAGCTGGCCGGGCATATCCGCATGAGTGAGGACGACAAGGCCATCCTCCTGGCGTCAGACAAGATGACGGTGCGCATCGACCGACAAAGCGGCAACTTGACCTTCACGGACGCCGGCGGCAAGGTGCTGGTCAGCGAGAAGAACGCGCAGATGACTGTCCGTGAGGGCGATGCCGACGCCGGACGGCTGCGCGTCGGTCAGACATGGATGCTCGACGCCGACGAGGCCGTCTTCGGGCTCGGTCAGCTGCGCGACACCGCCATGACCTGGCGTGGCCGCGACATGGAGCTCTGGAACCATAACACCTATACTGCCATTCCTTATGTCACGTCGGAGAAAGGCTATGGCATCTACTGGGACAATGCCGGCCGCAGCCGCTTCACCGACAATCAGGATGGCATGACCTTCACTTCCGAAGTGGCAGAGTGCGTGGACTACTATTTCCTATTTGACGACGGCACGCAGGACGGCGTCATTGCCGCCATCCGCCATCTGTCGGGCCAGGCCACGATGTTCCCCCTCTGGACGATGGGCCACTGGCAGTGCCGCGAGCGCTACAAGACGAGCGACGAGCTCTGTGAGGTGCTCGACCGCTACCGCGAGCTGCGCATACCCCTCGACGGCATCGTGCAGGACTGGCAGTACTGGGGCTGCGACTCCAACTGGAACGCCATGCGCTTCGAGAATCCCTATTATATTAATAAGGTGGGCGACCCGCAGTGGGCTAAGTATCTGCCCAAGGACCTGAAAGCCCTGCCTTCAGCTTCGCCGCGCATAAAAAGCCCGCAGGCGATGGCCGAATATGTGCACCAGAACCATGCCCACCTGATGATCAGCATCTGGGCCAGCTTCGGCCCCTGGACGGAACCCTATGCCAAGATGAAGAAGATTGGGGCACTGCTGCCCTTCGACACCTGGCCGCGCAACAACGGCGTGATGCCCTACGACGCCTTCAACCCCAAGGCCCGCGACATCTACTGGCAACAGCTGACCAACCTCTACAAGATCGGCTTCGATGCCTGGTGGACGGACTCCACGGAGCCTGACCACTTCGAGGCGCCCGGCGATGACGACTACAAGACCTACGCCGGGACGTGGCGCTCGGTCAAGAACGCCTTCCCCCTGATGACCAACAAGGGCATCTATGAACACCAGCGGGCGACGAAGGGCAACACGAAGCGCTCGGTGCAGATGACCCGCAGCGGTACGTTCGGCCTGCAGCACTACGGCACGTTCTCGTGGAGCGGCGACATCAATGCCTCATGGAAGGAGATGAAGAACCAGGTGCCCAGCGGACTGAACTACACGCTCTGCGGCATACCCTTCTGGAACACCGACCTGGGCGGTTTCTTCTACTGGGACTACAACAATGACCCCAAGAACCCGGCCCTGCAGGAGCTGCAGACGCGCTGGATGCAGTGGGGCACGTTCATGCCCCTGATGCGCAACCACTGCTCATCGCCCATGGTGAGCGAGCTCTGGCATTTCGGCCATGAGGGCGACTGGGCTTACGACGTGATGAAACGCTACATAGAGATGCGCTATCGTCTGCTGCCCTACATCTATTCCACGGCCGGCGACGTCGTTCAGCACAGCGGCTCGATGATGCGCCCGCTGGTGATGGACTTCGCCCGCGACCGCAAGGCCATCCGCCTGAACGACGAGTATATGTTTGGCCGGCAGCTGCTGGTGAAGCCCGTCACCGACCCGCTCTACACCTGGAAGGACGACAAGCGCCAGGGCCACCTCATCTATCCTGACCCGCGCCAGGCTGCTGCCCCCGTCAGCGTCTACCTGCCCGAGGGATGCGACTGGTACGACTTCTTCACGGGTGAGCGCCTCAAGGGCGGGCAGACCCTCCAGCGCCCCTGTCCCATCGACGAGATGCCCGTCTATGTCCGCTCAGGCAGCATCGTGCCCTTCGGCCCCTTCGTGCAGTATAGCGACGAGCAGCCCTGGGACAACCTGGAGATCCGCGTCTATCCCGGAGCCGACGGCCAGTTCACGCTCTATGAGGACGAAGGCGACAACTATAACTACGAGCAGGGCCAGTTCAGCGAGATTCCGTTTACGTGGGACGACGCCCGCCGCACCCTCACCATCGGCCAGCGCCGCGGCAGTTTCAGCGGTATGCTGCAGCAGCGCCGCTTCAGCATCGTCGTCGGTGCCAAGGGCGCCGCCGTGCCCCAGCGGTTCGACCGGGTCGTCGACTACGATGGCCATGAGGTCAGCGTGCAGATCAGTGAATAGACATAACCAACAATCATAAAAAAACTGAAGAGATGAAGAAAACGTTATTTTTACTCTTGGCGGTCGTCGATGCGCTGACGGTGCAGGCACAGACCGCACGACGCTTCACCGTCAACATTACGGCTGACGGACAGTCGAACATGCAGGTCTTCCTGCCTGAGCAGCCTACGGGCCGTGCCGTCGTCTGCTGCCCCGGCGGCGGCTATGATCATCTGGCCATGGCGCACGAGGGCACCGACTGGGCCCCCTATTTCAACGGTCAGGGCATCGCCCTCTGCGTGCTGAAGTATCGCATGCCCAAGGGCGACCGCGAGATTCCCATGAGCGACGCCCGCCAGGCTATCATCATGGTGCGCGACTCGGCCCAGGCCTGGGGCATCAACCCGATGGACGTGGGCATCATGGGCTCATCGGCCGGCGGCCATCTGGCCTCAACCATCTCGACCCACGAGGAGTTTGCCTCGCGTCCGAACTTCTCGATCTTGTTCTATCCTGTCATCACGATGAATGAGCGTGAGGGCCACCGCGGCTCCAGCCGCAACTTCCTGGGTGAGGAGGGACTGAAGGACGAACAGCTGGTGAAGGCCTACTCGAACCAGAACGCCGTGCGCCGCCACCTGACGCCTCCTGCCATCATCCTGACGGCCAGCGACGACCGCACCGTGCCCGTGCTGACCAATGCCATTCCCTACTATTCGGCCATGCGCCGCGCCGGCAACGACTGTGCCCTCTACGTCTATCCCTCGGGTGGACACGGCTTCGGCTTCCGCACCTCATGGACCTACCACGACCAGATGCTGACCGACCTCAGTCGGTGGCTCGGCACGCTGCCCTCGCCCCGTCAGGACGCCGTCCGCGTGGCCTGCATCGGCAACAGCATCACCGACGGCTCGGGCATCGACATGGCCGAGCGCCTGGGCTATCCCGCACAGCTGCAGCAGCTGTTGGGCAGCGGCTATGTGGTGAAGAACTACGGCGTCGGCGCCCGCACGCTGCTCAACAAGGGCGACCATCCCTACATGAAGGAGCTGGCCTGGCGCGACTGTCTGGCCTTCCAGCCCGACGTGGTGGTCATCAAGCTGGGCACCAACGACTCGAAGCCGTATAACTGGGAGCACAAGGCTGAGTTCGAGACCGACCTGCAGCAGATGATTGACGCGCTGGCGCCGCTGCAGCCCGTGCTGAACAAGAAGGGCCGTCCGACGAAGAAGATGGAGCGCCCGGCCAAGCCGCGCATCCTGCTCTGCACGCCCATTCCCGCCTTCCGCGACATGTGGGGCATCAACGATTCGACCATCGTCAGCGAGGTCATCCCGGCCATCCGCCGTGTGGCCGACCGCAACGGCCTTGAGGTCATCGACCTCCACTCGGCCGTCACTGACGAGACGCTCATCACCAGCGACCACATCCACCCCAACGACAAGGGTGCCCGCCGCATGGCCGAGGTCATCTGTGAAGAATTGAGAGTTGAGGATTGAAAATTGAAAATTATGAAACGAACTACTGCCACATTCCTGATGATTCTTGGTGCGACGCTCGGCGCATGGGCCGACGGAGTCTATAACGTGCGCGACTACGGCGCCATGGGCGACGGACAGACGCTCGATTCGCCCGCCATCAACGCGGCGATAACGGCGGCCGAGCGCAACGGCGGCGGACAGGTGCTGCTGCCCGCCGGCACCTATCTGAGCGGCTCCATCCGCCTGAAGTCGAACATCGACCTGCACCTCGCGGCCGGCTGCACCATCCTCGCGGCTCCTGCTTCGATGAAGGCTTACGACGAGAGCGAGTCGTTCGGAGGCTTCCCTGAGTATCAGGACGGCGGCCACACCTACTTCCACAACTCGCTCATCTGGGCCGAGGGCCAGACGAACGTCTCCATCACCGGCCACGGCATGATCGACTGCAAGGGCCTCACGAAGAAGGACACCGAGAAGGCCGGCCAGCTGCAGGGCGGTTCCATCGGCACGGGCGACAAGGCCATCGCGCTGAAGCTCTGCCGGCAGGTCACCATCCGCGACATCACCATCTACCGTGGTGGCCACTTTGCCATCATCATGACCGGCTGCGACCTCTCGACCATCGACAACGTGACCATCGACACCAACCGCGACGGCTTCGATATCGACTGCTGCAAGTACATGACCGTCACGAACTGCCGCATCAACACCCCGTCGGACGACGCCCTCGTGCTCAAGTCGAGCTATGCACTGAAGAAGCCCGTCACGACGGAGCACATCGCCGTCACGAACTGCAACATCACGGGCTTCAAGTGCGGCACGCTGCTCGACGGCACCTACGTGCCCGAGCCCGTCGGCTGGGTCTGCGGACGCTTCAAGCTCGGCACCGAGTCGAACGGCGGCTACCGCAACATCGCCCTCACCAACTGCACGTTCATGTACTCCTCGGGCCTGGCCTTCGAGGAGGTCGACCAGGGCCGTATGGAGAACATCGTCGTCTCGAACATCACGATGTCGCACGTCCACCACTATCCCATCTACATCACGACGGGCTGCCGCAACCGCGGGCCCAAGGAGGTGACGCAACCCTCGTCGGCGCGCGACATCCAGATTTCGAACGTCGTGGCCGACGACTGCGACTCGCTCTGCTCCATCATCGTCACGGGCATGCCCGGCGAGCCCCTGCGCAACGTGTGGCTCAGCAACATCCGCCTGCAGTTTGAGGGCGGCGGTGCCCGCGAGCTGGTCAACAAGGACTATCGCGAGCAGGGCACGAACTACCCCGAGCCGCGCTTTGCCGGTCAGACGCCGGCCTACGGCCTCTATGCCCGCCACGTCGAGGGCCTGCACGTCAGCGACGTCACGTTCCGCTACCGCCGCCCCGACTTCCGGCCCGCCGTCGTCCTCGACGACGTCCGCGATGCCACGCTCCGCCACATCGATGCCCCGACGGAAGAGGGCGTCCGCCAGGTCGTCACCTTCCGCTCCAGCGACATCAAGATGTAGCGGGCCGCCCGCAAATAATTTTATGTAGGCTGTATAAGTTAACGATATTTAATTTTTAGGCAGAATCGCGACGGTTCTGCCTTTTTTTTCGTTATTTTGCAGCTGAATGAAGATAAAACTTAGATTACTATTATACGTTGTCATTATTGCGCTCCTCCACTGTTCGCAGCTGCGGGCTGAGAATGCCGTCGAGGACTACGACTCGCTGTCGCGGCTGACGTCGGCACAGCTCATGGAGAGCGGCCGCGCCTACTTCGAACAGCGTGTCGCCAGCCGTTCGCTGGCCTGCTTCTCCATCGTCAGCGAGCGCTATCGTAAGGGCCTGCCGCAGGACGAGGCTCGCGTGTGCATACGCGCGCTGAATAATATTGGTTGCGTCTACAAGTACTTCTACTTCAACTACATCGAGGCCTACGAATGCTTTTCGCGCGCTCTCGACCTCTGCGAGGAGACCGGCTACGACGAGTTCAAGCCCGTCGTGCTCGTCAACCTCGGCGACCTGCTCAGCGACTACAGCGCCAACTTCGTCTCGCAGCCGCTGGCACAGCAGGCCTACGACATCTTCGACCAGTGCATGGACGACGCCGTCGAGAGCCGCAACTGGGACCTCATGGCCACGGCCTTCTTCAACCTGGCCAACCAGAACTACGAGCTCGATCTGAAGAAGTACGACATCATCTTCTCCGACGAGATTCCCGACTCGACGGCCGACCTCGAGTACGTCCGTCTGCAGTATCAGGGCATCAGCCACATCCAGGCGGGCCGCTACGACGAGGCCCGCGACTGCTTCATGCGCCAGCTGCAGACCGTCACCACCCCCTGGGAGCCCGAGCGCGACACGCTGGCCACGCTCATCAGCATTGCCTACACCTATCAGATGCAGCGCGACTATGAGGGCATGGCCGACTATCTGCAGCGGGCCTACGAGCTGTCGCTCTCGCGCAACATCGACGACCATGCCGCCGGCATCTGCCAGCAGCTCAGCGACTGCTATCAGCTCATGGGCGACGCCGAGCGCCAGCGCCAGTACTATCAGCTCTATCTCGAGAAAAAGGAGGCCAGCTACAGCAGCCATCTGGCCAACATCGGTGAGCTCAACTACGTCCACGAGCTGCAGAAGGAGCAGCAGCGCGCACGCGACATGGCCACCCGACAGCAGCGCCAGCGCACGGCCCTTGCCGGCATCGGACTGCTGCTGCTCGTCGTGCTCGTCTCCGCCTTCCTGCTCTGGCGCAAGAACCGCGAGCTCCTGGCCCGCAACAAGGCTCTCTTCGAGAAGACGCAGCAGATGATGAAGGTGGAGGCCGAGCAGCAGACCCTGCGCCGCAGCCGTCAGAGCAGCGAGCACCGCGAGACGCTCATCCAGCGCATCCAGGAGGTGCTCGACACGCCCGAGATGATCTGCCAGCAGGACTTCACCGTAGCCCGACTGGCCAAGCTCGTCGAGTCGAACACCACCTACGTCTCGCAGGCCATCAACGAGAAGTATGGCATGGCCTTCAGCAACGTCCTCGGCCAGTGCCGCGTCCACGAAGCCTGCCGCCGCATGAACGACCGCGAGCACTACGGCCACATCACCATCGAGGGCATCGCCTCGGGCGTCGGCTTCAAGAGCCGCACCGCATTTGCCAATGCCTTCAAGCGCGAAGTGGGACTGACGCCCTCCGAATACCTCCGCATGGCCACCGCGGAAAATCGATGAAATCGCTGTTTTTTGACCATATTTACAAATATGAACGGGCCCGAGGGTCCGTTTTTTCTTTGTTTGGACTTTTTTGCCGATATTTGCAGCCAATTATATTTAATCGAAAAACAAGCTATGAATAAAAATCTGACAATGACACACATCCTGAGCCTGGCTGCCTTGATAGCCATGCCGCTCAGTGCACAAAACTTGAAACTTAACGGAGTAGCAAATAATAACCGTCATGACGACGGTGAACAGATGACGTCGCAATACGTGGGATGGAACAGCGAACTGCAGAAGCCCATCTTCGTCGTCGAGAACGGTCTTTACACCATGACCTGGGACGGAAAGGGCCTCACCAGTCCCGTCAAGGAGCCTGAGGTCAACATCGAGGACTTCTACAGCAACGGTGCCTACACCGACAACACCAAAGCGCTCTGGGCCGCCAACTTCAACCTGATGTACGGCAATTCCGGTGCCGCCTACGTCAACGGCAAGATTGTCACCGTCATGTCGCGCGACGAGCAGTCGACCACCGACGAGGAGCTCTTCGCCGTCCGCAAGTGGGACGCCAAGACGGGCCAGCTGCTCTCAACCGAGACCAAGCCCAAGAGTGCCCTGCTCGAGTCGGCCGGCATGAGCTATAACCCCGTCGACGGCAAGGTCTACGGCCTGTTCTATATCACCGAGGCCGACCTGGCCGAGACCATCACCGCTGACCCTGAATATTTTGTTGACGACGACGATGCCGATGCAGGCCGCGAGGGCCTCGACGCAGGCTATGCCATCTGCACGATCGACCTCGCCACGATGAAGGTGACGCCCGTCACGCCGGGACTTTACTACTACAACTTCGTCACCTTCGCCATCAACAGCGAGGGGCGTGCCTTCGCGCTGACCAGCGGCGGCGCTGCTGGCTATGAGGGCCCCGATGGCCGCATGTACAACATCGACGGCAAGCTCACCGGCGCACAGCTCTGTGAGTTCGACCTCACGACCGGCCTCATGCTCACCAAGCCCCAGGCTGGCGTCGATAGCGAGACGGGCGAGCCCTACATCACCTACGTCAACATCTACGACGAGGGCACGGGCTACTGCTCGCAATATCGCCGCCAGAGCGCATGCTTCTCGAAGTCGAACCCCACGAAGATGTACTGGAACGGCTACGTGAACAGCGGCAAGGGCATCAACGACAATGGCTCGTGGACATCGCTGCCCGACCGCGAATGGCGCACCAACGGCAAGTATGACACCGCCCTCTACGAGGTTGACATCGAGACGGGACGCGCCACGCGCCTCGCCACCATCGCCGACCGCTGGACCTTCGCAGCCCTTTGGGTTGACGGCGACGACCCCAGCGACGGCACTGACTTTGACCCCTTCTTCCACGATACACAGGAACCCACCGAGGGCGCATGGATAGCACTGCAGAGCGCCGACGGCGGCAGCATCTGGCAGCCCGTCGAGAAGGGACAACAGTATCGTTACTTCATCCAGGTCAGCGAGGGATGGGCCATCCACAGCGTCAGCTTCAACGGCACTGAGCTCACCGTCGACGACGAAGGTATGGTCACCACGCCCGCCGTCAGCGCCGACCGCAACCGCCTCATCGTCGTCTACGAGCAGACTGGCGTCGACGCCGTCGAGGCCCCTGCTGCCGCTCCGGCCGCTGACATCCGCGTCGTGGCCTCCGACCGCGGTCTCCACATCACCGGTGCCAGCGTTGGCGACCCCATCCAGGTCTATGCTGCCGACGGCCGCCAGCTCAGCGCCGCCACCGTCAGCGCCTCGACCACCGATGTTCCCCTGGCCCCCGGCCAGCTCTACATCGCCCGTATCGGTCAGAAGACCGTCAAGGTACGCCTGTAACAAAGAGGAACTTGCAGTTTTGCGGTCATAATTTTTGACCACATACAGCCCAAAGAGTCGCACCTTGCCAAAAGCCTTCACCGAAAAGGGCCTATACACTTCGCCGTGCTGAAGCTAAAGCACTCGGTTAAACGAAAAAACAATAAACCAAAATAATAACAAAAAAAATGCTTATGAAACAAACAACAAGAAAGAGCAAACTATGGCTCTTAACACTCCTCACCATGCTACTGGGAGGAGTGAACTCTGCGTGGGCAGATGAGCTGACAGAAAATTTTAATTCTCTGACTGTTTCTGGTACTTCATTGTCAAATGGATGGTTCGTTCAAGGAGCAACCCTAGGAACTCAGGGAAGTACGGTTTCGAATTGGGGGAGCTACTATTACGAATTAGCAAGTAGAGATGAAGATGGCACTTCAGGAAAATCTTTAGTTGCTGCCTATGGCTCACAAACCGGTTATGTTGTTATTCCTGTGGAAGTAACAGGGACAATAGCTTTTCGTATAGCAGGAACGAAAACTTCAAACGGTAGTTACAGCATTCACAGTGTGACCAAGGATGGTGATACGTATACAGTCAACACGACAGCATTAACAAGCGGCACCGTGACTAAGAAATCGGATTCTCGGTCATCGTTTGGAACTTGGACTACAGTGACTTATTCTTACTCCGGGCATTCAATGATAGCTTTGATGTTTGACAAAGCTGCAATTGATAATTTTACGGCAGAGAAATATGAATTTATTGAGGGACCTGCCTTAACTGTTAAAGACGGCGGTACTAAGATTGCGTCGGATTACGCTTTTAGTTTTGGTCTTGCTACATCAGGAACCGCTCATGAGTTTATTCTGAGCAACCCCGGGTCTGAAGACCTTACAGTCAGCGTTACGAATACTGGCAATTTTGGTGCTACACTCTCGGCAGCAACTATTGCTGCAGGTGATGAAGTTACGCTGACGGTCACTATGCCTGATGCAACGGGTATCGATGTTGTGACGATTACCCCTGAATCATCTAGTATAGCTCCTTTCATAATCAATGTTAGTGGAACGGTTCGCGATGCTAATAAGGTGTATGAATATGGCTTTACAAAATTGCCAGACGACTGGACTTCTACAGGTAGTTGGTACTATTCAGAAGCAAATGGTGCTTATAACACGTCATGGTATCTTTCAAGTAATGCTCGTTTAATAACACCTCAATTAACGATTTCAGAAGGTGAGATGTTTTTTGTTGAAGCCAAGGGTTACAGTACAAGTAACACGAGTTATCAACATCTTCAAATGCAATATTCGGCTGATGGAAGCGAATGGACGAACTTTGATGCAGAACCTTCTTTAGATCCTTCAGAGTGGAAAACTTTCTCTTTCACTGGCGTTCCTGCTGGCAAGTATTATATCGCTATCAATGCTTCTCAGGCAGATGTCCGCATGTTCTACGGCGGCGAACTGCCAAAGGAACCCAAGTTTACTTTCACGGCTTCTGACTTCAACTTTGGTGTTATCACTACAGACAAAACGAGTTCAGAGTATACTATTACCAATAACGGCACGGCTACCCTGACTGGTGTATCTGTGGCTTCTAACAATTCGACTTTCACTGTTTCAAGTGTACCCACAACGATTGCTGCAGGCGAAAGCGCTACATTTACCGTAACCATGTCGGCTGCCAATACAGGGGCATTCAATGGTGTTATTACCGTCAGTGCTGAAAGTTTCGACAGCAAGACGTTCAATGTGAGTGGTGCTGTGCTGCCTGAAGGTGCTTCTGTTGTAGACTTTAATGATAATAAACTGCCAGACGGATGGGGCAACAATGCTTCTAATAAATGGAGTTTTGATGATGGTAAAGCCTATTGCACATCGGCCGCAGAACTTACGAGTCCGAAACTGGAATTTGTTGATGGTGACTTCTTTGTAATCAGTGCGACGAGCTATGACGACTTCGATAATAACTATCTTGAGGTTACAGGCTCTGCTGATGGCTCAGATTGGACAGCCTTCGAGACAAAGAAGTTTGTATCAAGGAGTCAGATACCTTATGGTTCCTATGCAACTCTTGTCGTTACGGACATTCCAGCAACAGTTAAGTATCTGAAGTTTAAAGGCTATTATGTCCGCATTGACGAGATTGCTGGTCTGAAGACTTCCAGCGATGCCCCAGTACTGGGCTACTACACTGACTCTGAATGCACAACAGCTGCTACAGCAACTGTGACAAAAGATTTTGGCTTCGCAGCAGAGGCTCCAGATGCACAGGTCTACTACATTAAGAACGATGGCACTGGCACGATGAGCATTGCTTTGGGCGATGTTCCTTCAGGCTTTGACGCAACCTTGGGCGTGAATTCGCTGGCTGCTGGTGCAAGCACAACCCTGACAATCAATATGCCTACTGAAACGAAGGGATTCCGCACTGGCGACATTGTTGTGACAGCAAAGAACAGCAGCGACGAGGAAATCGGAACCTTCACTGTTACGGCCACTGGCGTTATAATCGATGCAGATAAGAGTGATGTTAATTTTGCTACTTCTGACGCTGCTATTCCCGCTGGTTGGACTGCTAACAACTGGACTCTGACGGCAGGAGACAATGGCTATATCTATTCAGGTTCAAACAGCAATGAACTCGTAACGACCACAATGACTGCCGCAGTTGGCGGTGAGAAACTCGTTGTCTCTGCTTCTGGCGACAAGAATAGCTGGGATGCTGCAGCAGAGCTGAAGGTGTACGCTAAGACTGGCGAAAATGAATGGACTGAAGTTGCCGACTTGACCAGCAATCTTCTTTCTACCAGTGCTTGGTATACGCTTGGAGTGGATATCCCTGAAGGTGATAACCTGATTAAGTTTGAAGGTAAGAATGTTTACATTCAGCGCATCTACGGCCTCACCGCTATGGCTGTTCCCGTGATGACTACCACTGCTGCAAATATGGCCTTTGGCATGCTTACTGAGGAGAGCGCAGAGCAGACCTTTACCATCAGCAATGAAGGTAAGGCCGAGTTGACCGGCCTGAGCCTTACGCTGAGTAAGACTGGCGATGAGGCTGAGTACAGCGTTCGTATGACTGACAGTGAGGATGCTGAATTCACTGGCACGACGTTGGCCGCTGGCCAGACTATCAATGTGTATGTTAAGCAGCTCTTTAACGAGACCTATGGCGTCAAGAGTGATGTTCTCACCATTGCAGCTGATGGCCAAACCACCGTTACCGTCAATCTGACTGGTACGACCAGGAATCCTTCGCTGCTCTACGTTGACTTCGACAGTCCCAATGCTTTCCCCGAGGGATGGCAGGTTGGCGCTGACTGGGCAGTCTCAACTACTGGAACAGACCGATATGCTTATCAGGGCAACAGCAACACTGCTTCTGCTCTTGTTACTACTCCTCTGACTGTTGCTGAGGGCCAGACGCTGTCGTTTAAGGTCGCACGCAATAACAGTGGGCAGGGTTATGTTACTTCTCTGAAGACTCGCTATTCGCAGGATGGCGGTGTCAACTGGAGTGAATACGTTGAGAACTATAGCAATGATGATGCTGGTTCGGTTTATACTACGATTGAACTGAGCGAACTTCCCACTGGCGATTTTATCTTTGAATTCTTCGGCAGCAATATTAAGCTTGACATGATTCAGGGCTTGACGCTTGCCACCGCTCCTGCCTTGGCATTGACCGAAAACGGAGCAGTTGTGGCCAACGGCGACACGAAGGACTTCGGCAACCTGAGCACCGACGGCGTGGCAACCTATACGCTGAAGAACGCAGGTAATACCACGATGACCTCGACCATCACGGGCGAGGGCGTCACTGTCAGCCCCGCCAACGTCACACTGGAGGCAGGTCAGACTGCTGACATTACCGTCACCATGACCTACGCAGCTCCCTTCGGTACGAAGAACGGCACGATGACCATCAAGACAGAGGGTTGGGTAGGCGATATGACCGTCAACTTCACCGCTAACGCAGTAGACCCGACGGACTTCCTTGTAGACTTCTCTGACAATACCAAGCCCGCAGGCTGGTACAGTGAGAGCTGGACATACAACACGGGTGCTGCCCGCATCTATACAGGTGTCGCAAAACCGATGATTACTGAAAAGGTTGAGGCTGCTACTGGTAAGAACATTTTGAGTTTCGACGCTATAGTTGCTTCTGGCAGTGATGAACAGACATTGAACGTCTACACTTCAGCTGACCGCAAAAAATGGAGCGAGGCTCAGACCTACACCTTGACTGCCGAGAATCAGACTTTCAGTCTTGATGAATTGGCCGATGGTTACTATTATGTGAAGTTCGAGGCTACTAACGCTATCGTTGACAATATCAAGGGTGTGAAGAAAGTCGCACTTCCTGAGCACGACCTCTATGTGTCAGCATCCCAACTGCCTGAGGAGAAGATATTCATCGACACAGAGTTCTCAGCCACTGCCACTGTGAACAACCTGGGCTCAGCTGCTGAGACGGGTGTCACTGCTAAGCTGTTTGTCAATAATGATGTTGTTGCAACAGCTGCAGCCGCTGACGTTGCCGCTGATGGAAGCAACACGTTCACCATGAACTACAAGTTCGATACGGCTGGCGATTACAGCGCTTACATTGAGGTTTACTACAATGATGGCAACGTTGCTACCTCTACACTCTTGTCTGAGTTCAAGGTTGAGGATTATCCTGATCTCGTACTCGATGAGACTGTTGCTCCTGAGCTCACTGCCGGTACTTACAACATCACGCTTAAGCGCAAGTTTGCAGCTGGCTGGAACACTGTCTGCCTGCCGTTCGATGTTGAGGTTAGCACGATTAACGAGAATGCTGTTGCTTACAGTTTTGATGACTATAACTCGGAAACTGCTGAACTGACCTTTAACAAGGTTACCTCACTGACAGCCCGCATGCCATACGTGATTTATGTGCCAACAGAAACAACCGAACTCACCTTTAAGAAGATTTCCATCGGAATGCTTAGCGTCACGCCCTCTGCCAGTTCTCATGGTGGTATTACCTTCCAAGGCTCTTATGCTACAGTGGACTTCAGCGGCATGGATGGCACGTTCTCTGGCATCACCACAGCCGGAAAGATTGCTAAGGCAAGTGCTTCTGCAACGATGAAGGGCTTCCGTGGCTACTTCACGGGCATTCCTGCTAATGCACGCATGAAGTTTATTGGCGACGATGTTGCCACAGGCATACGCACAATGACTTTCGATACGATGACATCAGAAGGTATCTTCAACCTGCAGGGCCAGAAGGTGGAACAGTTGAATCGTGGTGGTCTCTACATCATTAATGGTAAAAAGACCATCGTAAAGTAAGTTATCCGGAACAATAATGTTAATTAGTTTCAACAAAAGTTAGATTATGAAGAAGACATATGTTTCGCCAATGACAGAGAGCTACCAGATGTTGGCTCAATGTCTGATGGCAGGGAGTGATACTTTCGACCAAACTAAAGACCAAAACAATATTACGGTCTCTAATGAAGAAGTTGATGAGCTGAATTCCCGTCGTCGCGGTTCCTTCTGGGACGATGAAGATTGATAGAACCTGAATCACTTGATAATGTGAGGGAGGCTGGCAGCTGCCGGCAGACGGGGCAGACGGCCTCCCTCTGTTTTCCTTTCGAGATTATTTTTTAGTTTTCCTTATTTATTAATTAAAAATCAACAAGTACTTATGATCAAAACATTACGTTCTGTGCTGCTCGCAACACTCGCAATGGTGGGCGGCAGCGTCTGGGCTCAGGAATCCAGTAGCAATGAGGCTACTTGGGAAGCATCGTCGAAAGATGCCCTGACCACGGTCTACGTCGGCAACGACCTCACCCTGAAGTGGGAAGAAGGTGGTGGCGACATGGCTCAGAAGTATTCGGACAACTATGTCTACTTCTACAACGGCAACCGCGTGACGGTGGCTGGCGCCAGCAGCGACGTGAAGCTGCAGAAGATCGTGTTCAAGTTCAAGACCGACACCAAGAATGGTCTTGTCACCTGCGATTCAAATGGCAAGAACGTCAGCACCACGGGCATCACGAATGACAACGAGGCTCTGACCACCACATGGGAGGGCGAGGCTGAAAGCGTCATCTTCCGTGCAGCCCAGGGCACCGGCGTGCGCTACATCGAGTCAATCACCGTGACCTATGAGGGCTCTGCTCCCGTCGTCGAGAAGGCTCCTGAGCTGAAGATCACTCAGGACGGCATTGCCGACACCTACGACATGGACCAAAACAGCGTCTTCGTAGTCTACTACGAGAATGCCGGTACGGCTGCTGCTGAGAATGCCGTTCTGAAGCTGTTTGTCGACGACAACGAGAATGCTTCGAAGACCATCGGCACGCTCAACATCGCCGCTACGGGCTTCTGGAATGCCAAGTACAACCTCGAAGGCCTTGAGGCTGGTGAGCACCAGGTCTACCTCGAGCTGTCAGCCGACAACGCTGAGGCCGTGAAGACTGAGGCTAAGACCGTGACCTTCACGAAGAAGGCTCCTGAGGCTACCTACAGCATCACGGCTGAGAGCGTCACCGTGCCTTACGACGCCACGAGCTACGCTGTCGTCGCCAAGCTGCAGAACACCAGCGAGGTGGATGCAGCCGAGGTCAAGGTTGAGCTGAGGAAGGGCATCTCGGAAGTGCTGGCTACCGAGACTGTCGCTACGCTCGCTGCCGGTGCTGAGCAGGAGGTGACCCTCACCGTTGAGCAAGATAAGTTCGAGACTGGCACGAAGACCTATTATCTCTATGTCAACGACAAGTATCTGGCCAATGTCGAGGTGACCTTCGAGGAGGCTCCCATTGAACAAGTCTTCGATCTGGCCATCATTGGCATCGACGGCTCGATTGACCTGGCCAACGAGACCAACCAGGTGCGCATCACCGTTAAGAACAATGGTAATCAGGACATCGCTGATGCTTTTGTGAAGCTCTATGCCGGCGAGAAGCTGCTGGGCGAGAGCACCGTTTCGGCAAAGGTCGAGCAGACGGGCTTCTGCTATGTGGCTGTTGCTTCTGAGGGCCTGCCGGCCGGTGAGCTGGCCGTGAAGGCTGTTGTTGAGGTGGCCGACGACGCTAACATCGAAGACAACACGATGGTGGCTACGCTGACCGTGAAGGCCGTGCCCGCTCCCGAGGCTACGTTCAGCGTCAGCGCTGAGAATGTTGAGGTTGAGTTTGGTGCAGAGAACTTTGAGATCGTTGCCACGGTGAAGAACACCAGCGACGACGTTAACGCCAAGGCTGTTGAGGTGAAGCTGCTGAAGGGTATCACCGAGGTTGAGACGAAGACCATTGACGAGCTGGCTGCCGGTGCCGAGACCACCGTCACCTTCACCGTCGACGAGATTGGTGAGGCTGGCAAGACCGCTAACTACTATGTCCAGGTGGCCAACAAGGCTCAGGCTGAGGTTGTGGTGACCTTCAAGGAGGAAGTGCTGCCCGAAGTGAAGGATCTGGCTATCGTCGAAGTCATCGGTACTATCGACCAGGCTCAGGAGGCTAACTCGGTGCGCGTCACCGTGGAGAACAGGGGTAATGTCGACATCACCGATGCCGCTGTCACGCTTAAGAACGGCGAGAACGTGCTCGGCACTGCTACCGTCAGCGCTAAGGCTGGTGAGCAGAGCTTCTGCATGGTTCCCGTTGATGCTGCCAGCTTAGAGGCTGGCGAGCTCGCTGTCGTCGCCACCGTCGAGGTCGAGGGCGATGCTGAGCCCAAGGACAACACGATGGAGGTTAAGCTGACCGTGAAGGCTATCCCCGCTCCCGAGGCAACGTTCAGCGTCACCGCTGAGGCTGTCGAGGTTGAGGCCGGTGCTGAGCAGTACGAGGTGGCCGTGGTCGTGAAGAACACCAGCGATGTCGATGCTGAGAACGTCGAGGTGCAGCTCTACGATCAGGCTACTGTCGTTGCTACCGAGACCATTGCTGAGTTGAAGGCTGGTCAGGAGACCACCGTCACCTTCAAGCTCGACAACACCAACGAGCCCGGAACCAAGAAGGAGATGACCGTCATCGTTGCCAAGAACGCAGGCACTCAGGTGACCATCAACTTCCTGGAGCCCGAAGTTGAGGATTATGTTGACCTGGCTGTCGTGGCTATCAGCGGCGAGATCGACCTGGCCAATACTACCAGCGACGTCTGGGTGTTCGTCCAGAACCAGGGCACTGTGTCGGTTGAGGACGCTGTGGTGACCCTCACCGCCGGCGACCAGGTGCTTACGATGAACGTCACGATCGGCGCCGGCAAGACGCAGATCTGCACCTTCGCCGTCAGTTCCGAAGGCCTTGAGGCCGGTCAGCTGGAGGTTGTAGCCACGATTGAGACCGAGGACGACGTTGACCTCGAGAACAACGAGTTCAGCAAGTCGCTGAACGTCAAGGCCGACGAGACCACTGACATCGACAACATCGAGGCTGCCTTCGGTCAGAACGTCAAGATCTTCACCCTCGGTGGTCAGAAGGTCCAGAGCCTGAGCCGTGGTGGCATCTACATCATCAACGGCAAGAAGGTCATGGTGAAGTAAGAGAAAAGCACCGCTTATCTCCGGGAAAAGCACCGCTAAACTATAAGAAAAGCACCGCTTGTCTCCGGGAAAAGCACCGCTAAACTATAAGAAAAGCACCGCTGTGTTCACGACACGGCGGTGCTTTCATTTTGCACTTTCGGCGGGCTATCGGGTGACGATGAAGCCGCCGTTCGGCTGCATCGGCAGCTTTGCCTGGCCCTTCTTGTTGAGCTTCAGCTGCTTGCGGAAGGCACGGCCGTCGGCGTCGTCATTGATGAGGCTGACGGACTGCGCGCCGATGAAGCCGAGGTCGAGCGTCAGCGTCAGCGGTTCCTTCAGGGCGTTGAGGCCGGCCACATACCAGTCATTGCCATGGCGGCGGGCCAGGACGACGTAGCGGCCGGGATAGCCGTCGATGAAGCGCGTCTCGTCCCACGTCGTGGGCAACTGGCGCAGGTAGTCCAGCTCCACGTCGCTGAGCTCGTCGAGGTTGTTGGGCTGCATGGCCACGCACTGCAGGGCGGCCTGGTTGGTGATGCCCGTGGCCAGCTCGAAGACGTTGGTCGTCTGGCGCTGGTGGCGGCTGTGGTTGTCGCGGCTCAGATAGCGGTTCATGATGATGCCGCCCCAGTCCATCGTGCCCGAGGCGTTGCGGCAGAAGGGATGCATCGTCAGCTGGAAGGGCTCCTGCGCGGCGTGGTAGTCGGTGAAGTAGACGTTCTCGGAGGCCAGCACGGCCTCGCTCGAGACGTAGTTGGGGTACATCCGCTCCCAGCCGCGGGGCAGCGTGCAGCCGTGGAAGACGACCTGCAGGCCATAGCGGTTGGCGTCGTAGAGGATGTCCTCGTAGAGGCGCATCGTCTCCTGCTTGTCGCCGCCGAAGAAGTCGACCTTGATGCCCTTGACGCCGATGGACTTCAGCCAGGCCATCTCGCGGTCGCGGCCCATCGTCGTGTTCATGCAGTCGCGTGGCGTCTGGGGCGCGTCGTTCTCGGCGCCGTTGGAATTATACCAAAGCATCAGCGAGACGCCCTTCTGCTGGGCATAGCGCGACAGCTCAGCCATGCGCTCGCGGCCGATGTTCTTGTCCCACCAGTTGTCGACCAGACAGTATTCGAAGCCCATCTTCGAAGCCAGGTCGATGAACTGCACCTGGTCGTCCCAGTTGATGGAGTTGTCCTGCCAGATGAGCCACGACCACGTGTAGCGGCCGGCGCCATACTGCTCGGAGGGCTCGTAGACGGGCTCCACGAGGTCATACTGGATGGTGGTCTCGACGATGGGCTTCAGGCTTGAGCCCACGGTGATGGTGCGCCAGGGCGTCGCGCCGGGCAGGGCGATGGCTGCGTAAGGCGAGCCG
>JAFTGI010000009.1 GCA_017458195.1 Prevotella sp. | reverse complement strand
CTGACTTGTTGGGTTTCCGATGCACAAACATGATGCAAAGATACTGCGAGGAACCCAAAACACCAACGAGCAAAGTGTCATTTTATTGATTTTTAAGAAGTTCCAATTGTTAAAGGCATTTAACGTTGAAAACAGGAAAAGTACCTCAACAATAAAAGGGTCTTCTCAACCCCATCTATCAACAACGGGGTCTACTCTATTACCCTCTTTGACCTAACCACCTATCAAACCAACGAACTTATACAGAAAATGACTCGTTACTTCCATCTTACCTCTAAATCACAGCAGGAGCCATTGGCTCTTGCTGCCTAAACCAAACGGATATGAAAGCAAAGAAAGAAACAACCCTGCTCCAGGCTATGGAGCGTATTGTAGAACTGTCGAAGGATTCAAAGTTGAGCAAAGAGTTCTTCCGTAAGGCGAAGGCTGAAATTAAATTGCTTGCTGACAGTTATGGTGTTACAGAAACACAGGCTGTGCTGTTTTGCGTCTGCATGGAGAAAGGCCCTCGACGTGTGGACTATGACGACCTGTCCAGTTACTTGAATATCAGCAACATCAAGATGCTAGCGTATGCTACAGATATTGATGCACTGGTTCATCGCCGTCTGCTGAAGTATCGTGATGTAAAAGACGAGGAGGACTTCGACGTGCCTACAGCAGTTGTGCGCTCTGCTTGAAACACAACGAGGTTTACCAACTGCCCAACCGCAAGGGACTCGACTGCGCCATGCTCTTCGAACTGCTCGACCAGTGGTTTAACGATCTTAACGACGATGCCATCTGCTCCTGTCAACTGCGCGATGACATTCAGTCGCTCTTCGATGAAAATCCCCAAGTAGCCTTTGTGCAACGTCTGAGGCAATATGGCTTGAGCGAAGAGGACGAGATGATAGCCACCTTCTTCTGCAACCGCCTTGTCAGTAACAATGATGATGACATCCGCTTCAACCAGCTGAGCGACCTTTTTGAGAGCGTCCACGACTTTAACAATGCCAAATCAAACCTGCGCAGTGCTAAGCACACGCTGATGAAGAAGAAAATCGTGGAGCATATCTGCGAGGACGGCATTGCCGACACCAGCAAATACCATTTGACAGCTGATGCCCAACGCGACCTGCTGGCTGAACTGAACATCAATCCCGTAGAGGAAACACTGGCTGGGACATTGAAGCCGTCAGACCTCACACCCAAAAAAATGTTCTATCCCCATGAGGTAGGGAAGCAGGTCAGCGAACTGTCAAAGCTCTTCCAGCAAGAGGAGTTCCAGAAGATTCAGGATCGCATGAAGGAAAAGGGTTTCCGCAACGGCTTTGCCTGCCTGTTCTATGGTGCCACTGGTACTGGAAAGACGGAAACCGTCTATCAGCTTGCACTACAGACAGGGCGTAGCATTATGATAGTCGATGTGCCACAGATCAAGAGCAAGTGGGTGGGTGACTCGGAGAAGAACATAAAGGCACTCTTCGACCGCTATCGTGAAGTGGTAAAGCGTAGTAAACTGGCTCCTATACTGCTTTTCAACGAGGCAGATGCCATCATTGGCAAACGTCAGGAAGGAGCAGAACGTGCTGTCGAGAAGATGGAGAACTCCATACAGAACATCATCCTACAGGAAATGGAGAATCTCGACGGCATCATGATAGCCACCACCAACTTGCAGCAGAACTTAGATAAAGCCTTCGAGCGACGTTTCCTCTATAAGATTAAGTTCGAAAAACCGACTCTGGAGGCACGTGCCAGCATCTGGAGAACCATGATTCCAGAATTAAACGTCCCCACTATCCATACGTTAGCAGAGAAATACGACTTCAGCGGTGGTCAGATAGAAAACGTGGCTCGTCGGTATGCTATTGACAGTATTCTTTATGGCATATCTGAAAATATTACAGAAACATTGACTAGTCATTGCGATAATGAAAGAATGAATGAGAAAAAGCTGCGAAGAATTGGATTTTAACTGTAATTTCATCGCGGATGACCTGCAACTTTACATTCGCCTGCTTGGCTCTCTCGTTCATCTCAAAGAATCCGTAGCCGAATAGTCCCAAGAAAGAAAATACCAAGATCAAGAAAGAGAAGAAATAGCAGCCAGCAATATGCTTTCCACAAATATATACACCTGTTGGTTTGCAAGTCTTGAAAACAGACTCAACAGACTTTTTTAATACATAAAAAAAGCATAAAAAGGAATCCGTTATATGTAATAAACATGTATAATTGAAGAAAGAATGAAAAATTTTCATTATCTTTGCAACATTATATTTACAAAGATGGAAGATATCAATCGGATAAAAGTAGTACTTGCCAATAATTATGAATAATAGATGTCTGTATATAGCAACGATACGTGAGTTCTTGAGCAAGGAGCCGCTAACTGTACTTGGGACTTTGCATATTGATAATCGCTTGGATTGAAGGAGGTATGAAACAAATAGAAGTCGTAGCAGCGATTATTCGCAAGGACAACAAGATATTCGCCACCCAAAGAGGATATGGCGAATGGAAGGACTGGTGGGAATTCCCTGGTGGAAAGATGGAGGCGGGGGAAACGCCCGAGGAAGCACTGAAGCGTGAGATTCGTGAGGAACTGTCGACAGAAATCAGCGTGGATGAGTTCCTCTGTACGGTGGAGTACGAGTACCCGAAGTTCCACCTGACCATGCATTGCTATCTGTGCACGCTGCTGACGGAGGCACTGCATTTGAATGAGCATGAGGCTGCCCGCTGGCTGACGAAGGAAGAACTGGATAGCGTGGACTGGTTGCCTGCAGATAAGGGAATTATTGAGAGAATCAAAGGATTATTATAATGGACAAGGTCTCCCCACAACAACGCCATGCAAATATGGCTGCCATTCACGGCAAGGACACAATGTGCAGTTGCAAACTGCACAAATTGACAATGGACAATTGATAATTGACAATTCAGAGTGCTGCAAGATTCCGAAGACGAACCGCGAGTTCTGGGTGAACAAGATAAGGCGGAACAAGGAGCGTGACTTGAAAGTGCAACATGAACTTGCAAGACAGGACTGTCAAGCGGTATGAGGTGCCAGAGGAAGAACCGATGATGGCAGCAGAGGGATAGGTGGCAGACTCAGATAGATGTCCGCTTGGAGAATGATATGGCTTACGCGAGAACAAATAGGGCTCAGTCCGAAAAAGACTGGTTGCAGAAACTGCGGTCCTTTACAGGCAAATAAACGTCACTTTGATTACAAAGTGGTGCTTTTTGAAGGTAATATACCCCTATATTACTTTCGAGAAGGACCGATTCTTGACTTGCGAAGAACTATTTCACCGATAGGGAAGGACCGATAATTTTCAACCGGTTATTCAGACTGATCCCAAATTTTTCACATAGAGGTTCGTTGCAGGGACAAATGGCGGCCTCTTATATGGCAAACCCCTATGGAGTTGAAGTCATTCGTCAATGAGAAAGAAAAAGAACAGGAATGGAATAGCAACAACTGCTGTTTCTGGTGTAGGTATTATCACTTTATGCAATATGTTAAAACAAAGAAAAGCTGACAATGAGAATACAATACATGAGTGATCTCCACATGGAGCTATACGACAATTCGCGGTATATCAAAGCGAAAGAGTTTGAGGCTAACGGTGATGTGTTGGTGCTCGCAGGTGATACATTCTACCTATTATAATAAGGTAGTTCGTATTGACGACACAGACTTCATTCTGACTACATTATGGTCAAGGATTCCAGAAATGGATATGTCCTACGTGTTAAGAGGGATGAATGACTTTCGCCAGATTATTATAACGAATTCACTTTCTCAAGTTATGGGAACCTCTGTTTAAAACAAAAACTGCGACGCAGTTTCATCATTCTGCGTCGCAGATTCTGGAATAATGGTCACCCGGTCATTCTTTCGGAGGCCAGTCGGTAAGAAATGTCAGAAACTTGAAATCACTTTTTTGCCCTGGTGGATGTACAGATTCTTAGTAGGATGGGCAACGCGGATGCCCTGTAGGTTGTAGAAGGCCCCTTCCTCTGTTTGGTAGACTGTGACCTCATTGATGTCCGTGGGATTGTGCGGCATGTCCTCACCGTCCAGTGACTGCACTGCACCAAGATAGGTCTTCGTCATCGGTTGACCGTTCTGGTCGGCCATGCAGCCGTAGTCGCGGGCCAGCGACAAGTCGCCCATGGTGGTTCCGCGCGACGACGGCATCAAGGGGAAACAGCGGCGTTCGCACTCCATCTGGGGTACGATGCCCGAGGGGTCGTCGGCGTCGGTGCCTACGATGCTATTCTGCTGGCTGATGTGTGCCGAAGTACCGAAGACATAGTCCGACAACTGGTTGTTCAGGCAGTGGTTGTTCTCCACGATGGTGTTGACGATGTTGACCTCGGCCAGCGCCTTGTCGTTGATGTTCAGTCCGCCGCAGTTGCCTGCGTTCGAGAGGGTCTGGTTCTTGGTGACGGTGCAGTTGACGATGTTGAGCCTGGAGCCTTCCGCATCGCCCGTATAGAATAGGGCGCCGCCGGCCGACGGGGTGGTGTTCAGGGCGATGGTCGTCGAGCGGATATTAGCCACGACGGGAGCGTATGCTCCGTAGATGATGGCGCCGCCGTGCATGCCGCCGACGGCCGACTGGGGCCCTCCGGCGCGGTTGTTGGTGATGGCGCAGCCGTTCATGTCGAAGCTGCAGCCCTCGCGGCGTGTCAGCACCCAGAGGGCACCGCCGTCGCCCTTCGAGGCGTTCCCAGTGAAGGTGCAGAAGTTCATCACGGTCTGACAGTTGGTCAGCACGGCCGCGCCGCCACGGGCCTCGCTGGGACGGCTGACGCTCTCGTCGTCGAGCCAGGTCTGGTTCTGCTCGAACACGACGTTATAAGCATTGACCACCGACTCGTTGGCACTGAGGGCCCCGCCCTGATAGGAGCGGTTGCCATAGAACGTGACATCGGTCATCGTCAGCTGTCCGGCGTTGACGTAGACGGCACCGCCCTGCGTGTTCACGTCGCAGGCGGTCTGGTTGTTGTAGAGCTCACACTGCTCCATCGTCAGCGCGCTCTTGTCAATGGTGATGGCACCGCCGCGCTGCTGCGTCTTGCCGCCGCGCACGACGAGATTCCGCAGCGTCAGCCGCGCGCCGTTCTTCAGTTGGAATAGTCCGCAGTAGTGCCCGCCGTCAATGACGTTGTCGGCCATCCCGGAGGCCCTGCCCTCGATGACCACGTCCTGCAGCCCGTCGACGACCACGGCCTCGGCCGGCCGCATTGTCCCCGTGAACAGGATGCGGTCGCCGTCGGCCGCGCGGCTCAGAGCCTCGTCGAAGGTGGCCAGTGCCGAAGCCAGCGACTGTCCGCTGTTGCGGTCGCTGCCCGTCGGCGAAACGTAGATGGTCTTTGCCGCCCCGCTCAGGACAGCAAAGACCATCAGGCTAAGACTAACCCTCTTCATCATCATCCCAAATGCTTGTGCCGCGAGAGCCCATCCAGATGGTGCCCTCACTGTCTGTTTCAGGCGTTTCGCCTGTCTCCAAACTCAGTCTTACCGATGCGCAGACCATAGACGTCGTGCTCAGCAGCGTCGTCTCTGCGGTGGGAGTCATATAATTCTTTTTCATGTTTCGTTGCATTATTTAGAAGATTACTTTCTTACCATTTACGATATAGAGGCCCTTCGCAGGCTGGCTGACGCAGCGTCCCTGCAGATCGTAGACGCTGCCGCTCACTTCAGGCTGCACGTCAAGCGCCTCGATGCTGGTGGCCAGGCCGCCGTCCACCGAGAAGGTCAGGGCGCGGGCACCGGCACTGTTGTCTACGAACCAAGCACGGAAAGCCTTCGTCTTATAGGTTTCGCCACTCTGGGCTGCAAAGAGGTTGCCGTTCTGCAGGAAGTAGCCCTTGGCCAGCGTTACATCCTGCTTTTTGAATGTGCCGTTGAAGACAATATTACCTTTTGTCTGAGCCGTTACCGTGGGATTATTCTTCGAGATGTCCACACCGTCGAACACATAGACATTCTCCATATCCGTGAATGAGCCACGGAAGAGCATCGACGTTGTACCGGCGGGGATGGTGATGTTCCTCACGATGCAGGGCACGCCCTCTGTGATGACGTAAGTGGTGTGGAACACAAGATTTCCATCTTCCTCGCGGTCGAGCGTGGCCAGTTCAACATTGCTACCTAAAGCAGCCGTCACCACATCAGCTGAGGCCGAGAAGGGCAGCACCAGCGTGTTCCAGCCGTCGGTAAAGGTACGCTGTACATAGGCACGCACGCCACTGCCGGCAGCCAGTGTGCCAAAGTCCCAGTTGGCCGTGCCGTTGGTCTGGCCAGCCATCTGTGTGTCGTCCTCGATGAGCGACTTTGCCATCAGGTAGTTCCAGCCGTCGGCAGCGCGATAGTCAGCCTCATGACCGATGGCTTCACCGGCAAAGTTCATGACGAAGATGTTGTTGCGAATGGAGAGGAATGGATATTGCGCTGCATTCGACACGTCGCACGTAGGAGGCGTGGCGCTGTTCACCGTGATGGAGCGCAGGCCCGATGCACCGAAGGCACCCTTGCCGACGCTGGTCACCGTGGCCGGAAGGCTGATGGTGGTCAGTTTTGAGCAGCGTGTGAACGCAAAGGGCGCGATAGCCGTAAAGTTGGTATTGTCGGGCAGCGTGACGCTGGCCAGATTACTACAAACGCCAAAGGCATTCTGACCGATAGTACGCACGCTGTTGGGGCATGTGAACGAAGTGAGTGCCGTGCAGCCGTTGAAGCAGTTGTCGCCAATTGCCTGCGGGCCCTTTGACGCATTAGCCGGGAATGTGACGCTGGCCAGACTGGTACAGCCGGCAAAGGCAGAACGGCCGATGCCATTATTGGTGTCGCGATTCATGAAACTGAAATCAATAGATTCAAGCGACGTACATCCAAAGAATGCGCAGGCACCCACAGAATTGAAATTGCCATTGTCGCCCAGGTCGATGGAGGTCAGGGCTGTGCAGTTGGCGAACGACGAGTGGCCGATGTCAGTCACGTTCTGGCCGCCGCTCTTGGAATGTGGTAGCTTCACTGTTACGAGATGCGTCTTGCCCATGCAAAAGCCATTGGGCACATAGCGGGCTGCACTCTGGAAAGTGCGCGTCCCCTCATTATTGGCCACCGTAACATTCTCTGTACTGCTGACAGCAGCTAACGTCAGGGCCGACATGTCGAGCTCTTCAAGGTTAGCAAAGTTTTCGTGGATATACCACGCATCTTCAGATTGCCACGTCCCCGCCAGCGTCAGCTTCGTCACTTCGCTCTCAGAGATGCCGGCGTCAGCGAGCAGTTGCTCCAAAGTGGTTGTTCCGAGTGTGTAGGATACTTCCGTCTGCGCCCATCCGCCGAGGCCGAGGGCCGCAAGCACAGTTAAAAGAAATGTTCTTTTCATTGTTGTGATTGATTTTAGTTATTGAATAATGGTTTTACGATTCATATTGATGCGGATGCCCTTGCCGTGAGCGGCCAGGGGCTGTCCCTGAAGGTTCCAGGCCCGACGGACGCCTGACGAGGAACACCCCGACGGCGCCAGGATGCCCAGCGGCAGATCGGCGGTCTTGATGAAGGCGAAGCGGTCGATGTTGAGGTCGGTCAGTACGTGGAAGGTCATCGTGTGCTCACCGGCCGAGAGCTCCACATCCGTGTGGTCGAAGGGCTGAAAGGCCTGCCATCCGCCTGTTGGGGCCGCCGTCTCCTCAGAGCGCTGCTGGCCGCCGTCGAAGTCTACAAAGAAGCGTCCGTTGGCCATCGACGAGACATAGCTGCGCACGGTGTAGACACCCGGCTCGGCCACGAAGGTGTAGTTGAACCAGTCGCCGCGCGAAGTGTCGCCGATGTAGATGTAGCCGTCGCGCGTGCCCAGGCTGACGCCCTGGTCCTGGCGATAGGTGTTGCCGCCCAGCTTGTCGGTCTTCTGGAAGTAGTAGCCCTCGTCGTCGTAGTCCTCAGCCTCGATGACGCCCGGCACGCGCTGCACGCTCTTGCCAATCTCGATGTAGTCGATGTCGGCCGTGTTGGCCGTCATGCGTATCTCCATGAAGTGCTCACCGGCCTGCAGTTCAATGTTTTTCAGTTCGGTGTTGCCCCAGCGGCCCATCATCGAGCTGACGCTGATGGCGCTTGAGCGCAGCCAATAGCCGTCGATGCCCAGGCGGAACTGCGCCTTGCTGGCCGAGGTCTGGCGCATGCGGAAGACGATGTTGTAGCGGCCGGCCTCCTTGACCGTGAACGAATAGCGCACCCACTCGGCCTCGGTCATGTCCTCCAGATAGGTCACGTTGTCTGCGGCAGAACCGCAGACCACACTTGCAGTGCCGGGTTCGCCGAGCACGAAGGGCGACGACTTCGGGCGCTTGTAGTAGGCCGTGTGCGACGGGCCCTCGTTGTAGTCCTCGGCCTCGATGCGCAGGGTCTTGTTGAGCGAAGCCTCGGGCAGCACGCCGCCCTTGGGCTGTCCCCACGTGCGCACGATGTTGATGCGGCCCTCGTCGTCGAATGTCAGCTCGTCGAAGCAGACACTCCGCAGGTTGCCCTTGTTCGAGTAGTTGCCCGTGTGGTAGAACTGATACCACCGTCCCTTATACTCCACCACTGAGCCGTGGGCCGTGTCGAAGCCGTGGGGCAGCATGTAGACGCCCTGCACCGTCCAGGGGCCGAGGGGCGACTGCGCGGTGGCATAGCACAGGTTGTTGCCGCCCAGGTCGGTCGTGTGGTTGTCCGAGTAGGTCAGGTAGTAGGTGCCGCCGCGCTTAAAGACCCAGGCCGCCTCGTGGAAGTCGCCGAGCGCCTTGTTCTGGTTCGAGCAGAACTCGATCAGCTGGCCGTCGATCTCCTTCATGTTGTCCTTCAGCCGGCCACCCACGAGCCGGCCACCGCCGCCATAGTAGAAGTAGGCCAGGCCGTCGTCGTCGACGAACACGCAGGGGTCAATCATGGCCCGCGCGTCGCCCAGGTCGGGGATATAGCCTATGTCCTGAAAACCGCTGGCGGGCTCGGTGCTCACGGCCACGCCCACCTTCCACGTCGTGTTCCAGTTGTCGTCGTCCGACGGGTGGGGGTAGTAGAAGTAATACTTGCCGTCCCTGTAGGCGGCGTCGGGGGCCCACATGAAGCCCATCGACGGGCCTGCCCAGGGCACCTGCGTCGAGTTCAGAATCTCGCCGTGGTCAGTCCATTCGACCATGTCGGTGGTCGAAAACACATGGTAGCGGTCCATGCGTCCGCAGCCCTGCGCAGGCTCCTGGTCGTGCGAGGCGTAGACGTAGAGTCGTTCCTCGCCGTCGATGGTCCAGACGTGGGCCGAGGGGTCAGCAGTGTACATGTGGCCCACGTCGGTGCTCTGGAACTTCTGCGCGGGGAATCCCACGAACAGCGGATTGTGCTCGTAGCGCTGCGTTATCGGCCACGAGTAGTTGCTGATGTCGTCAGCGGCTGCACCGCAGGTCATGGCCGTCAGGGCGAGTGCTGTCAATGTGTTCTTAATCATCGTTGTCTTTTCTGTAAAAATAAGGAATCAAAGCATCGTTACGAATTTCGTACATCGGCTGTGTACGTTTAGTACATCGGCAATGTACGAAACGTACAATGCCGATGTACTGAATCAGAGTCAGCGGACGACGACCTTGCGGCCACCGTTGATATAGAGACCGCGCGAGGGGTTGGCCACGCGGCGGCCCTGCAGGTCGTAACAATTGAAAATTGAGAATTGAGAATTGACAATTGTCCGGATGCCGGTCGTAATGTCCTCAGCGGCGGTGGTGCCGAAAAGGATGTTGTCGAAGTAGACGGTGCCGGCAGCGCTGTCGGTGATGCGGAAGACGACGTCGCGCGAGTCGGTGTCCACCTCGCTGAGGTCGAACACGAGCGTCTGGAAGTCGGCTCCGGCCTTCAGCGTAGCGGTGCTCATCACGTCGCCATCGACGAGCAGGCTGACGGTCTTCTCGCGATTGTCGGCATTCTTCATGCTGACCATCATCGAGTTGTAGAGCGGCAGCTGCGTGACGGTGGTTTGGTAGCGCAGCTCGGGTCCGAACTCAGCGCCGCCGGCGGCGTAGGTGGCCACGATCGAGGCGGCACCCTCAGCCTTCACCTCCGTGGTGAAGTCGATGCTGGCACCCGTCGTCCCGGTCTTCCATGCGGGCAGCGAGCCCACCTGCTTGGCGTAGATGGAGGTGCGGCTGTCGACACCCCACACGTTGATCGAGTCGCAGAAGGTCCAGTCCTGCGGGTTGTAGTAGGTCTGGCCGTCGATGCGGTCTGAGCGGAAGGGGGCTGCAGGCAGGTCAGAGGAGTTCATCAGGTTGGATGCCACGTTGTACGTAGCCCAGGCGTAGGTGACGCGGTCGGGATTCTGCACGCCGGGGTTCCACACCTCCACCTCGTCCTTCGAGATGATGCGGGCCATGGCGCCAGCATAGACGCCGTCTGCAGCGGCGATGGCGAAGCCGTGAACATCGTTGGTGCCGTCCTTCGACTTCAGGCCGTCGCCCACGTGGGCAAACTTCACCACCACCCTGTCATTGCTGGCCGTGAGGCTCTCGAAGACGGGGCTGGTGTACTCGGCACCCTCGGTGGCGTAGACCATGTTATAGGTCGACGTGGCGAAGCGCTGTCCGATCGGGGTCTTGTTGGTCGGGTGAATCGGGTCGGCGTTGTTGTTGATCTTGATGCCATACTGCAGGTCGGTGTCGTAGATGGCAATCATGCCCATCCTCTTATCCTCGTTCATCTTCCAACCGTCGTACATGGCCTCGGCCAGATAAGCCAGGAACTGTGGCTGACCTAAGTCGGTGCCCCACGGGGCCACCTGGGTGAAGACGAAGGGCATCGTGCCCTCAGCGAACCCGAAGGTGTGCTCCCAGCCGCGCTTCAGCATGTCGAGCTCGGTGGCATAGAGCTCAGGACGTCCGCTGTTGCTCTCGCCCTGATACCAGATGGCACCGGCCACGTTGTAACCCTGGAGCGGGCCAATCTTGGCGTTGTAGAAGCCCGTGATGGTCGTGGCACCGTCCACCCAGAAGCTCTCGTCGAAGTACATGCCGATGCGCTTGAGCTGCATCTTGAAGGCGTCGTCAGCCTCAATCTCCTCGCGGGGAATCCAGGCCTCGATGACGGAGCCGCCGATGGCCGTGTTGAGGAATCCGACGGGGATGTTGAGCTTCTGCTGCAGCTGCTTTGCCATCGAGTAGGCCACGGCCGAGACGTTGTTCACCTGGTCGGGATTCGAGCCATGGCCCCACAGGGCGCCTGCGATGTCCTTCGTAGGCTCGTAGGGCGACTCCTCGCCGGTGGGCTTGGTGGGCTCCATGAAGAAGCGGATGTTGTCGTTCGTAGCGTTTGCGCGGATTTCCTCTGCGTCGATGGTGACGGCCACGGAGAGGGCCATGTTGCTCTGGCCACCGGCCACCCACACCTCGCCGACGAGGATGTCGTTGACGGTCTGGATCACCTCGCCGTTCTCACTGACCGTGAAGTGATACTTGTCATAGCTGGCTGTCAGGGCATCGAACGTGACGAGCCACTTGCCGTCCTTGCCGGTTACGGCCGTCTGCGTGCCGAGCGAGGCGTCGCCGCGGAACAGCTCGACGCTGATCTGCTTGCCCTCAGAGGCATAGCCCCAGATGTTGACGGGCTTCTGCTGCTGGAACATCATGCCGTCGCTGAACAGCGTGGGCAGCGCGGTCTTGGTGGTGAAGTCGACAATCTTCACGTTGTCGATCTTCATCGTCATGGTACCTTCGTAGCAAGGCATGTGCACCCAGTAGAGGCGCATGTAGTTGAGGTTCGACCAGTCGATGCTGCCGCCGGTGGTGCCTGCGGTCACGAGGGGAATGAAGTAGGTGTTCTTGCCCGTCTTCCACTCTACGGAGCCGATGCCGAAAGTGGCCTCGTTCACGTCGTTGTGACCGGAGCTGGTCAGCTCAATCTGACCGTTGGTGCCCAGCTTCGAGAACTCGGCACCGCCCGTCAGGGTGATGTCGGCGTCGAAGGTCAGGTAGCACATCTTCACGTCGTGCTTGGCCACGTTGACGGGGTCGAAGGCCTTGCCCACGACGATGCCCACGTCCTTGCCCTCGGCAAACTCGACGCTCTGGTCCATCGTGAAGGGGATGTCGGCCACCTCATAGCTGGTCTCGAACTCGGTGTCTTCGCCGTTGTCGTCGCCCTTCTCGCCGGTCAGGTCGACCAGCTTCACGTCACGCAGTCGGATGATGTAGGCATCGGGACACTTCACGTGAGCCAGACAGAAGCGGAACCACGTGATCTTGTCAGTGAGGGTGAAGGTAGAGCGGGCGTAGTTGCCTGCCTCAGTGAGCTTCACCACGGCGTGGTTCCAGCCCTCCTGCTTCACGAAGCTATGGATGCCCCAAGTCAGTCCGCGCCCGTTGTTGACGTCGTTGCCCAGTTCGAGCAGTTCGACAGTGTTCTGGCCATCGTAGGAGAAGAGGTTATCCACGTTGCCGGGATGGTCGAGGTTCTCTACATAGACATCAAACTCGAGGGCAAGGTTGGCCTTGTCGTGGCCCGAAGCGTCGATGGCCAGCAGACGGTTGTAGACCTGATAGCCGTACCAGTCGCTGCCGGCGTCGTAGTTGCGGTTGAGCTGAGCCTTGTCCGCAATCGTGGCTACGACATAGTCCACGGGCTCCGGCTCTACGGGCTCACCATTGTTGTCAATCGTATAGCTGAGATCGCCGAAGGCACGGTCGCCCACGCTGGTGACCGAGGCTGGCAGTACGATCTCGCCCGTCAGGCCCGTCTGGTCGAAGGCATTGGCACCGATGGTGGTCAGCGTGCTGGTCTCCTCGAAGCTGAGTTCGGTCAGCGACGTCAGGCCATAGAAGCTGCGCTCACCGATCTTGGAACAGGTGTTGGGCACCATAAACGAGGTCAGGCCAGTCTCAACGAAAGCCTGATTGCCGATCTCAAGATTAGCCACAGCGAGAAACTCCTTGGTGTTGTAGTTGTAGGGGGCGCGGTTGTCGCTGAAGGTCACTTGCTTCAGGCTCGTGCAGCCCTGGAAAGCGTTGACCCCGATGCTCTTGGCGATGCCCGGCAGCTGGATGCTCTCCAGAGCGGTGCAGCCCATGAAGGCGCCGACGTTCACCGTGAAGTAGGCATTGGCATAGTCGTCGGGATGGATGAGGAACGACTTCAGCGCTGTGCAGCCCTTGAAGGCATACTGTCCCACCTGGGCAAAGTTGTTCTTGGCGTGCATCAGGTTGATTTCCTCCAGCGAGGTGCAGTTCATGAAGGCGTAGTTCTGCACTTGATAGAAGTTGGCATTGCCGGAGGCGGTGCCGTTCTGGCCGTTGCCGTCGGCATCCTTTCCGCAGAAGTAGACGTTCTTCAGCGCCTTGCAGCCCGAGAACGACGAGTTGCCGACCTGCACCGTGGCATTGGGCAGGAAGACTGTCTCGAGTTTCTCGAAGCCGTAGCAGAGGGCGGCGGGAATGATGCGGAACTCTATCTTCATGTTCAGGTTGATGGCGCCGCCGTCCTGGTTGACGGCTGCCACCTGATAGGTCGTGCCGTCGGCCGTGTTGAGGTTCAGGGTGGCCATGTCGAGCGTCACGAGATTCTTGAAGTTCTCATGCAGATAGTAGGCATCGGCACTCTTCATCAGACCGGTCAGCTCCAGGCTGGTCACCGTGCTGGGGTCGATGCCGTTCGCTGTGCAGTAGTCCTCGAGCCGAGTCTCGTCGAGGTTCACTGTCGTCTGCGCCCAGGTCATCAGACCGATGGCCGCAAACAGGAAGGTTAATAATACTTTTTTCATTGCTTTGTTGGTTATTGGTTATTATGAAAGGATTATAATTATTCGGCAGTGTTGGCGACAGACTACTTCTTCAGGCCCTGGGCAGCTTCGCCTGCCAGACGCAGGTAGTGGTCGGTCGGGATGCCGTCCTCGGTGTAGAGGAATCGGCCGTCGGGGTTCACGTCGCTGGCGTTCGACGGCGTATGGGCGGCGTCGGCCAGCTTGAAGATAGCCGTGCCCTCATCGAGTTCGTCAAACATAGCCACGAAGATGCCGTCAACGCCCCATGTACGGTAGGAGTCGAGCTGCTTCTTGAAGAACGCGCCCTTCTCGCGGGGAATGGCGTCGTAGGGCGCATTGGTGGGGAACTGCGGCACGCCGCCGCTCCACGACGTCTTCAGGTTGTGCCACGAGAAGCCGGGGAAGGCCACGGGCGCATAGACCACGTTGTTGGCCTGACACCAGCGCAGGTCGGCAATGACCTGCTGGCGCTTCTGTGTGAAAGCATCCTGCGACGAATAGCGGCCGACGGCCCAGGGCGAGATGATGGCACAGCGCTTATAGACGGGCTCCCACTCCGCGAAGTCGAGGGCGTCGCCGCCGCTGGTGCGCCAGTAGTAGCCACAGCCGGCCAGCGGAGCGATGGCTCCCTCCTGGTTGTCGCGGCCGCGCATCTTGTTGAACATCTCGAAGTATTGCTCGGGCTTGCAGGTCTTGCCGCCCAGGCCGAGGCCGAAGAATCCCACGACGGGGCGACCGTTCTCCCAGACATAGTTGGGACAGCGCTCAGGGTCGTTCAGACCGTACTGCTCGCACATCCAGTTCCAGTCGTCGATAATCTGTTGCACGCTCTGCTCGCCGCCCAGTCCGCTGAGGTCGTACTCCAGGATGAAGGCGCGGCCGTAGCGGCGGGCGGCCTCGATGGCCTTGCCCACGATCTGGCGCGTCCAGGGGCGGCTCTCCACCGAGCTCTTGAAGCGCTGCAGCAATGCACCGTCGATGCCGTAGTCGCGCATCCAGCGGAAGTGGAGGTCGAAGGTCTCGTCGTCGACCGACGAGAAGATGCGGGCCACCGTGCCGTCGGGGTTGGTGAACTCCGTCGGGTAGCTCTTGGTGTACTCCGCCATGTCGGGCCAGAACTCAATGCCGCACTGGCCGGGACGGAAGGCGCCGCCGTTGGGATAGTGCGACCAGCCCGTGTTGAGCGCGTCGCCCGGCAGCTGGAACCAGGCCTGATAGCCGCACATCAGCAGTCCGCGGTAGGAGGGATAGAGCAACTGGTCGAAGACCGACGTGGCCGACGTGAACGGCTCCACGGGCAGTCCCGTGGCGTCGGTCAGTTCACCGCCCACATAGCGCACGATGGCCGGCTCGGCCTCGCAGAGCGCATCGCACAGCACGAGCAGCTCGTCAGTGGCGACCACCTTGGCCGAGGCAGCGTAGAAGATGCCGTCGTCGCCGGCCATCTCGAAACCGTCGATGTAGCGGCCTTGCGGTTGCAGCTTGTCGCTGACGCCCGTCATCCACACGCGGGCACGCCCCGTGTTCTCGGCCTCGAAGCGGTCGAAGCGGGGCTGGGCCTGAGCGATGAAAGGTAAAAAGAGGATAAGAGAAAGAAGTAAAATACGGTTCGTCATTTTGTCTGGTTTATTATTTTTCTTAGCCATTGTTCCAGTTCGCCTGTCCACTGGCGCTTATAGACAAACGAGTCCTTAAAGCCCCAGCCATGACCTCCTGTGGGATAGATGTGCAGTTCGCAGCTGACGCCCGCCTGATGCAGGGCGCGATAGTAGCGCAGACTGTTCTCGGGTGCCACGCCCGTGTCGTCGTCGCTTAGGACGATGAAGGCCGGTGGGGTCTGCGGTTTGACATGCCGATCGAGAGAGAACTCACGGGCCAGGCTGTCCGGGGCATCCCATCCAATCAGGTTCTCGCGCGTGCCGCGGTTCGTGATGTCGCGGTCCATTGAGATGACGGGATAAAGCAGCACCTGGAAGTCGGCTCGGCTGTCAGGCGTGCGGTGGCGCGTGGCCAGCGTGGCAGCCAGATGGCCTCCGGCCGAACCGCCCATGATGCCCACCTGCTGCATGCCGCGGCTGCGCATCGTCATGACGGCCTGTTCGGCGTCGCTCAGGGGCTGCCAGCACTCTGCGGGCGCGTTGTGCGGCAGTCGGTACTCCAGCACGGCGTAAGCCACACCCAGGCTGGTGTTCATCCACTGGGCCATGTCGTGCCCCTCGTGGGTCAGGGCCAGATGGCCGTAGCCGCCGCCCGGGCACATCACGATGGCCGTCGTGGTCGGCTTGTCCAGCATGTAGACCGTCAGCCGCGCACCCCCTTCGAGCGTAAGGGTCTCTTTCGATTGTGCCACGGCGAGCACAGAGCAGGCCATGGCACAAATCAAAGCGAAAATCCTGATCACTTCAAAACAATCTTCTTACCATTATATATATACAAACCCTTTGTTGCACGCTCCACACGCACGCCGTTCATCGTGTAGATGCCCTCGAGCACCTGCGGCTGCCGGCCCTCGGCGTTCACCTCGACGATGCCGCTGGGCACAGCGGGAATCTGATCGCCCTCAACGAGCTGCACGGCACCCAGGTAGGGGCGGGTCCAAAGCTGACCCTTCTGATCGCGGGTGACACCGAATTCAGCTGCCTTCGCGAGTGAACCCATCGTCAGCGAGCGCGAGTCGGCCTGCAGAGGATAGCAGTCCTCGACGATGTCGGCCACCAGACCGGCCGTCAGCGGGTTTTCACGCGGCTGCATAGTGGTGTTGATGTCGCTGTCCCAGACGTTGGTCAAGGCGCCGTCGTTGGCATCCTGGAAGGCATGGCCGATGATGGTGTTCCACACATAGACATAGTCGGGGCCACCGCTTTCGGCCACGCCGCGGGCAAAGCGCGCGTCGGCCCAGCCCTGCGAGCTGTAGTTGCCCTCAAGGATGGTGTTGACGAAGTTCAGGTGGGCCTGAATCTTCGAACCGCCATGGCTCATGAAGCCGCCGCTGTTGCCAGTATTGTTGGCGGTGTAGTTGCCCGTGATGGTGCAGTTGACGAAGTTGAGTTGCTGAGCGGGGTTGCTCGTTGCATTCTCGATGCAGAGCACGCCACCGGCACCCGTGGTGTGGTTACCGCTGATGGTGGTCGAGCGCACGTTGAGCTGGAAGTTGCCGTCCTTGTTCAGGTCGAGCGAGAAAGCACCGCCGGGGCCACCGCCCTCGTTGTCGATGATGGCGCAGCTCTCGAGGGTGAAGTACTTGCCCTCCTGGTCGTCGGTCCAAATCTTGATGGCACCGCCACGGCCCTGCGAGCCGTTCTCCTTGATGGTGACGTAGGTCAGCTTCGTCCAGCACTTGCCGATGGCCAGTGCACCGCCGTTGGCCTGACCGACGGGAGCACTGGTGGCCTCGTCGGCAAACGTGTTGTTCTTCGAGAACGTGGTGTTCGAGATGTTCAGGGTCGACACCTGGGCCTCGATGGCTCCACCACGGTAGGCGGCGTTCTGGTTGAATTCCGAGTTAAAGATGTTGAGCGTGCCGTCAGTGCAGAAGATGGCACCACCGTTGTCCTCCTGCCGATAGGGCGTGTTGTTGCGCTCGAAGACGCAGCCACTGATGGTCACCGCCTTGCCGCGACACCACATGGCGCCACCGCGGGCATTCTTCTCGGCTTCCACCTTACCGCGGCGCAGGGTCAGGTTCTTCAGGGTCAGGTCGGTGTTGAGCACATTCAGGATCTGCACCTTGTTCTGACCGTCCAAACGACAGTCTTCAACGGAGCCGGTGCCCTCGATGGTCAGGCTTCCGAAGCTGTCCAGGAAGACGGTCTCGCTGACCTTCACAGTGCCAGTAACCTTGATGACGTCGCCGCTGATGGCTTTCTCCACGGCGGCATTGAGCGTGGCCAGGGCCTGGTCGGCCGATGCGCCGCTGTTGGCATCGTTACCTGAGACCGAGACGTAGATGTCGTTGGCCATCACGTTGGTGCTCAGGGCCATAAAGGCTACGAGAGCAACTGACTTGAGATAAATCTTCTTCATAATAAAATAGTTTTTAGTTAATGATGAGTTGAATTGAAATTACGTCGGCAAAGTTACGCCCGACTGCTTAAAATGACCGCAAACAAAGGCATAACGCGGAATTAAATTTTAATTAATTTGCGGATTAAGCGTGATAAATCCCAACAGCGCCCCCCAATGATAGAACTTGTCGCTACGCTCGGTGTCGTCGCCCTCGCCCGTGTCGGCATTGTAGTTCTCGAAGACATAGCCGCGCGTCAGCCACGACTTCAGCAGCAGGCGGCGCGATTTATCGGCCAGCTCACGGCTGACGTCGGGGAAATCGTAGCGCTGCAGACCGCACCAGACGAGGAAGTTGAGCGGGGCCCAGATGCGGCCGCGCCAGTAGTCGTTGTCGCGGTAGGCGGGGTCGCGGCGCGAACAGGCGGGGATGGCCCATTCGCCCCAGAACTCCTGTGGGTTCAGGAGGTGCTCGCCGACCATTCGCCGGGCCCGCTCTGTCGTGGGGATGCCGGCCAGCAGGGGATAGAAGTTGGTGGGCGACGTGCGGCGGTTGAACGCGCCGGTCACGGTCGAGCGGTTCAGGTACATGCCCTCCTCCTCGCACCACAGCTGCTCCATGGCCTCGGTGTAACGTCGGGCGCGGCGCTGCAGTTCGCGGGCCTCCCGCTTGTGGCCCAGTTCGCGGGCAATCCGTTCCAGGTATTGGCAGTCCATGACGTATAAGGAGGTGATGCCGACATCCTGCTGCTGCAACAGATGGCTGACCGAGTCGAAGGGCACGCCGTCGTACATTGGCGAGTTGTCAAGACCTGACTCCAGGATGCTGCCATAGCGCGTGTTGGCCGTGAACTCTCCGCCGTAGTAAGTCACCTTCTCGTAAGGCAGGGAGCCGAGGCATAAAAGAGCAGACCCACCCCCGGCCCCTCCCTGTGAAGGAGGGGAGTATATAGACTTTCTTTTTTCATTCCACCAGCGGTTCCATGACAATAATCGTGGCCAGCATAGCTCTAAGAACCAGCGGTCGTGATAGCGCTGATAGAGATTCCAGACGGTCATGGAGCCGACGGGCGGCTGTGAACGGTCGCGCGAGCGGTAGCCATTGGAGTAATAACAGTTGGGCACGAAGCCCAGACCGTCGGCGGCCAGCGTGATTTCGGCGGCGTTGGCATAGGCCAGTTCCTTATGGTCGACGCTAAACATGAGGGCGGCGAAATAGGTATCCCAGCAGAAAAGCGTGAAGCCGCCAAAGTCGCCTGAGCCGAACCAGTCGCTGCTCCAGATGCGGCTAACGGGCGAAATGACGCGGCGGATGGAAGGGTCGTAGATGTTGTCCCAGGCCAGGACGCTCTGCATGGCGTCGTAGCAGTCGTATTGCTCGCCCCACCGCTGGCGGTTCTGCTGTTCAAAGTCGCGGCCGCGGCGGGCCACATAATTGATGGCCTCGTCGTTGGTGAGCACGGTGTCAATGCAGACGACGAGCGAGCGGCCGTCGTCGGTCCATCGGCCGTCGGCCACGACGCTGCGGTCGCGGTTGGCCAGCGTGAACGTCTGTCCGTCGGTGGCCGTCATGACGCCGCGGCCCCAGATGCCGCGCGGTTGCACGACGGCCCGTCCGCCGGCACGGTCAATATAGCGCACCACGAGCACCTGCTTCATGCCCTCGCTGGCCGATTCCACCTGCAGCTGCATGCCGTGCCAGCTGACGCCCAGCGAGGTGTAGCTGCCGTCGTAGGCATGGTGGCCAGGGCGCAGCAGGGGCGCGTCCTTGGCGCGGTCGCCGATGCGGAAGCGGCGCCAGCGCTGGCCCGCGGAATCCTCTATCTGAACATCGAGGGCAAAGGCCCAGGGCAGGTAAACATGTGTGAGCACTGAGCGCACGTCCCACGTGTTCCATCCCGTGGCCAGCTCGCGCTGCATCTTTTCATAACGTTGCATAGAAGAAATGTCATCGCTGACCGTCGCGGCCTGCGATGACATACTTACAAATAAACAACTAACTAAAACTACTACTAACTCCAACATAAAAAAACTAACCTTATCGCTAACTATGAAAAAACTTTCTGGCGGCAAAGTTAGCATGTCAGCCTTAATATGTGACGTAAGATAGACTTAATGCCAACATAAATTTCAATAATTCGGCTTTTTATGCTCAATAAGCCAGCGGACAGTGGGCTGGAAGTCGGTATAATCCTTATTATTGGCCATGACGACGACCTCGGCCTCCAGTCCGGCCAGGTCGGGCGTGATGGGGAAATAGTAGGTATAGTGGCTGTCGGCCCTGACGACGGCGTTCTCCCAGACGTTGGCCGGATAGCTGGGGGCACGGTCGGGCGCTCCGACGAGTCGGCCGTCGTTCAGTCGCAGTGCGGCATAGGCACCCTCGGCGCCGTGCTGACCCTCAAGGGCGACGCAGAGACGGCCGCTGGCGGGCAGCGTGATGCGGGCCGACCACGCCTTCACGCATGGCTGCGAGGGGGCAAAGAGGTTGCTGGCGCGGAAGCGGTCGGCGGGCAGTCGATGGCCGTCGGCAAAGACCTCCACCTCGCAGAGCTGCGCGGGTGCACCGGGCAGGCGCAGATAGCGCATCGCGGCCGAAACGGGGATGACCATCAGTGTGTCGGAGAGGAACGTGAGCGTCTGCCAGTGGCGCAGGTCGGTGGAGACGGTGCACGTCTGGCCCTCCTCCGGCAGCATAGGCTGCAAACCGAAACAAGAGGGCACGTGCAGGCGGATGCTGTCGACGCGGAGCACCTCGCCGAGGTCCAACCGCAGGCAACCGCCGCGGACGCGCTGGTCGCCCCGCCGCTGCGAGGGGAAGAAGCCCGTCTGGAGGTCGCCGTCGAAGAGGTTGCGGTCCCAGCAGCCCCGCTCGATGAAGGCGCGCTGCGAGAAGAAAGCGTCGCGGGCGGCCTGCACCTCCGGGATGGCCGTCGGGCCGGAGCGCAGCAGCGAGCGTACCTCGAGGGCGTTGTTGTCGGCTGCAAAGCAGGTGGCCTCGTAGAGGGCCTCGGCGTCGGAGGGCACGTCACAAGGCTGCAACACCTGTTCCGCAAAGCAGCTGACGTCGGTCAGACCGCTCCTGAGGGGCCTGTTTCCTATCTGTCCGGCGGCCAGCAGGAGCGCACGGAAGGGCGGAATCGTGACAGGCACCGTAGCCCCGTAGGCATGAGCACCCAGGAAGCACTCTTCAGGATGATACTCCACGAGACTGATGCTGTCAGTCGGAGCCAGTCCGAGCTCGGCGCCGAGCAGCATCCCGACCGTCTTGGGCTGCCACGACAGGTTGCGCAGTACGATGAAGCGCGTGGTGCTGTCGCCGCGGCTGACGGCAAAGTCGCCATAGCGCTCCGGGGGCAGCTGGAAACCGTCGACCAGCAGCTGGGCATGACGCCGATGCAGGTTGCACAGCCGGGCCAGCCGGGCCAGCTCGTCGTCGCGCAGCAGCCAGGGGTTGCCATACAGCTCCGGCGCCAGGATGAGACAGCGCCCGAAGACGTGGAGCACCAGCTCGTCGTCCCAGCCGTCGAGGCACGACGACAGGCAGACGCCATGATCCTCGGTGAGGCGCTGCATGCCCGGAACGAGGCCGCGCGCCATGGCTCCGGCGCGGTGGTGGGGCGCCGTCTGGTGGTTGTGGATGTTCACGTCGATATAGCTCTCCTGCCCCTCCCAAAGGAAGGTGGTGGCATAGTCCTCGGCCTCGCGCAGGCCCAGACGGTGGTTCAGCAGGATCAGGTCGGGACTGTACTGGCGCACACGGCCCATCAGGTCGGCAAAGTCATGGGCATGCTCCGGCCGGAGGGGCCCGCAGACGGCATCAAACTTAAAGAGCCCCCAGTGATAATCGCGAGCGAGGCCCACAAGCATCTGCTTGCGAGCCTCGCTGTCGTCGGGGGTGTTGCCGAATCCGTCAGGGCCGCCCCAGAGGCCGAGCCGCGTGCCCATGGCTGCCGCCCTTTGGCTGACGGGGCCGAAGCCGCGAGGAAACTTCTGGCGGAAGCGGTCGCTGAGGGTCGTGCCGTAGAAACGGGCCCCGTCGACCTGACCAGCATCGAAGGCATAGAGGTCGAGTTGCAGTCCGTGGGTCTCGTTCATCCAGCGGAAGAAGTCGAGGTTGGCCATGGTCTGCGCCTCGGTGGTGCCCTCGTTGGTGTTGTTGATCCACGTGAAATACTCCATCCGCGAGGGGGCGAACTCGTGCATGTTCACCTCTGTCCGGCCGTGGGTGCTGCCGATGATGGTCTGCTCGCCACGGTAGCGGATGGTGAAGCTGCGAGGGGCGGCGGG
>JAFTGI010000103.1 GCA_017458195.1 Prevotella sp. | reverse complement strand
TGGTCAAGAAATGGAAGTGGAGCACTCGCTATTATTACCGCAACAATGATCAACGCAGAAATGGAGGGGTGGATGGCTGAGCATCGAATTGACTATCGGATGGCAAGCTGACTGGGCATTTTTCAACCGTACAGGTCGAAGGAGTTTGAGAACGGATTGACCTATACCCACAAGGAGGTTATGACTATGGTCTGGGATAAGATTAGGAGCTATGCAAGTTAAATATAATGCAAAAGCAACACAGCATATTTGCAGCACGATTGACTACTATTTGGAAAATTTCGGTGTTCAGACTGCCACGAATCTTGCCCATGAGATAGACGAAAAGGTAAAGACCCTCAAGAAGTTTCCTGAAAATAGGTTATCCTGAACCACTTTTGAAAGAGCGGTATACATTATATAGGGCAACGCCTATAGGGAAATATCACAAATTGATTTATTATATCAGAGGCAAAACTCTGCGGATAGCAGCCTTATGGGACATGAGAATGCATCCTGATCATTTGAAGAATAAAGTTTGAATTCTGTGTAACCTGTGTAACCTATGGTTCTTTTAAGAAAAAAATCCGAATTGCTTTGGCGGTTCGGATTTTTCTGTGTAACTTTGCACCCGATTTCGGCAAATGGAATCAAAAGCGGGGCTAACCTGGCTGCCAAAAGCCGCTGAGGCACGGCGATTCACGCCCGCCCGGCCCGCCCCGATAAGTTCAACAAGTAAAACTGAAAAATAATCATTAACATAATAATTTAGAAATAGGGTAAAAACTTACTTTCTTAAAGCAACTTGTCTCCTCGCCCTAATCTTACTGGGGGGGGTAAAAACGTGGGCAGACACCTATGTTAAAGTCACAAGTGTTGATGACCTTGTAGCAGGTGAAACTTACATTATTGCAAGTAGCGATGGCGTAGCAATTAATTATGATAATAAGAAATTGGCATCAACAAGTTCTGGTTATACTGTATCTGGTAACTCGCTTGTCATGAATACTACGAATCCAATGGAGTTTGTATTGGGCGTTCCTGCTACTGGGAAATATTCGTTAAAAATGAGTGACGGAAAAATGCTTGGCTATAGTGGCAGTAGTACTGATTTCCGTAACACTAAGACCAATGCAAGTGAAACTTATGAGCAGTGGACAATAGCATACAACTCAACTTATAGCATGTACACTATCGTCAATGTACAATCAACTGGACGCCATATCGGTTATAGTGGTAGCAATAAGTTTGCTCCTTATGCAAGCATGACGAGCAATGCTCCTGCTACGCTTTACAAGAAGCAGGCCGCAATAACGCTTACTGCAACTTCCAATGATGAAACTCTTGGCACGGTGTCTGTTACAGGTGCTTTCATTACGGCAATCCCTAAAGAAAACTGTCGTGTCAGTAAGGCTAATCCTTATGAAGTGACTGTAGGCGAGGCTACGGTTGAACAGAATGGTAATGTTTTTACGGTAGTAGCCTCATCCGATTGTACGGTCAAAATCAATTTCGAGGCTGTACCACAGCACAAGGCAAACTTCTATGTCAATGGTCAGTTAGATTCTTCAACTGATGTTTATGAAGATGCCGCCATCACATTCCCTGATGAACTTGCTGACCTTGGTACATTTAAATTCTATGGATGGACGGAAACAGCTATTAACGGCATACAGGACGAGAAACCTGAACTCGTTAGTGAAATAACCATGAATGAGTCTGACATGGATTTTTATGCCGTCTTTGCTGAAGGGACAACAACTATTGGGACAAAGAGCTATACGCTGGAATATGATAAAGAAAGCAACTTGTCAAGTTCAACAAATTGGGGTTCTTATGGCAAAGCTTTTACATATACTGCCACTGATGGCAGTCAATGGGTAGTCAAGGCCTATAAGAATCAAGGCATGCAGATTAATACAGGTAGAAGTAGCTCAATAAAAGTGCCTTCGTGTCCTGGAAACATTCAGTCTATTGCTATTACTGGTACGATATCAAAAGCGGTAGGTTTCAGTGCAAGTGACTATGACGGAAGTGGCACAATTACATATTTGGCTTCGGGAACGGATGCTACAAGTCAGACACTCGACCTATCGTCTCAGTCTGTGAATACAGGTTACATCGTGCCTAAGAGCGGTAGTATTACTATAAAAAAGATAGTTGTTAATTATACATCTGTAGTAGATGATTACAAAAACTACTGCACTTATGTAGCTCCTACGACTGCAACTATCTCAATCAACTCTGCTTGCACTGATGGCAAAGAGAACTATTATGGAACTTTCTATACGGACAAGGCTTATGTTATGCATGAGTATCTTGAAGGACAGGTCGTCAGTGTTGATGAGGCTGGTGTTCTGACCGTAGAAACCGCATATGAAGGCGGCGACGTCGTTCCTGCTAATACGGCTCTGCTCATCTATGCTCTTGAGCCAGGTGACTACACAGTAAACTTTACTTCTGAGGAAGGTGATGATTGGAGTTACTATAATATGTTGAAAGGTGCCTTGACCGACGATGAAATGACTGTTGGGGAAAACTGCTTATTCTATCGACTGACCATGCATAATGGTACCCAATTAGGTTTCTGGTGGGGTGCCGCTGAAGGTGCTGCATTCAAGCCAGGTGCTAACAAGGCTTACTTGGCTGCTCCCATCCCCGTAGGCGGAATCCGCCAATCAGGCCTTTGGGTTGATTCTGAATCTTCAAGTATTGAATCATTGACTAAGAATGCTACCGAAGTGAACGCTGTTTACAATATTATGGGTCAGCGCGTCGTTTCGAGTACAAAGGGTCTCGTGATTATGAATGGAAAGAAATATATGAACAAATAATTTAAAGAGGAGGAATGAATATGAAAAAATATATGAAGCCCGAAATCTCAATCGAATTAATTCAGGTGTCATCCATGATTTTGGCAGGTTCTGGTGTTGAGTCTGGTGACTCTGTTGGGAACGAATATAATTCATCCGACGTGACTTATTCCCGTGGCCGCGGCTTCTGGGATGATGAAGATTGAAATTTGACATAATAAATATTGGGAAAAACCTCTTGGCGCCACGAGTTGGCGCATGGGTGATTTGTAATTTTGTTTGTCGGCATAAAAAACCGCCCGTGAGGGCCGTGCCGGTGTTATAATGCGCAGTGGCCGTTGTCCGTGAGGATAGCGGCCATTTTAAATGTGCGATTTTGTTGCATATTTTTTGGCTCTTCTCTCTTTTTTTCGTACCTTTGCAGTCAACAGGCTTGGGTACGCTGGTGGCGTCCCCCGGCCGTTGAGCTTGTAAACAATTAAACTGAAAGACTATGAAAACAATGATTATGACGGGAGCGCTGCTGCTGACGATGGCAGCTGGGGCGCAGGTGAAGACCGAAGTGAGGGAGTTCCGGATGGCCGGGCCATACGCCGTGGCGACACCCTTCGGCATGGATACGGTCGACGTTCAGGGAAACCGGTTCGACGAGCAGGTGCTGCTCGGGGGGCTCAGCCTGACGTCGCCCGCCGCGACGACGTTCAGCGGTGACGTGCTGCCGTCGCTCAGCGGCACCAGGAGCGTCGGTCTGCTGTCGTTCTATATCAACAATCAGGACTTTCTGAAGGGAAAGATCGTCGTCGAGGGGCCCAAGAGCTATAAGCTGTTCATCGACGGCACCGAGGCGCAGCCCGACCTGAAGCTGGCGCCCGAGCACCACACCGTGGCCATCAAGTTCATGACCGAGGCCGACGCCCACGACTCCATCAGCGTCGTCATCGAGGCCGACAGGGCCGTCGCCTGCACCACCGACGGGCGCCATCCCTACATGGTGCACGACCTGACCGACGGCCGCCGCGTGAGGGGCGTCAGCCTCTCGGCCGACGGGGCCTACGTCGTGGTGACCTATCAGACGACCGAGCGCGGCGGCAATGCGCAGTGGTCGTATGAGCTGCGCGAGGTGAAGACGGGCCGACTGCTGCAGCAGCTCAGCAAGGGCGTGGAGTGGATGCCCCGCACGGCGGCTTACCTCGAGGAGGAGTGGGACGCCGGCCGGCGGCTGCTGACCAAGGTCGACCCCGCGACGGGCCAGCGCTCGCGCTTCGCCACCGACGTGCCTAAGGGCGGCTACACCGTCAGCCCGACGGAGGACTACCTCATCATCACGGCCGAGGAGGAAGGCCCCAAGGAGGACGAGCAGGTCTACCAGGTGCTCGAGATGGACGACCGGCAGCCAGGCTGGCGCAAGCGCACCTACCTCATGCGCTACGACCTCAGCACGGGCCTGGCCCAGCGCATCACGTTCGGCAACAAGGGCGAATACCTGCAGGACATCTCGCAGGACGGCCGCAAGCTGCTCATCAGCACCAGCCGCTCACGGCTAGAGCGGCGCCCGACGGAGGTGAGCAGCTTCTTCGTGATGGATGCGCAGACGCTGGCCGTGGACACCATCCTGTGCGACGAAGGGTTCCTCAGCGGTGCGAACTTCTCGCCCGACGGCCGCCAGCTGTTCTTCATCGGCAATCCCGAGGCCTTCGACCGCATCGGCTGTCAGCTGCCGCCCGACGTGACGCCCAACGCCACGGAGAACGAGCTCTATATCTACGACCTGGCCACCAGGCAGGTGCGCCCCATGACGAAGGACTTCGACCCGTCGGTCGGAGCCACGGAGTGGTCGTGGGCCGACGGGCAGATCTACTTCGCAGCCGAGGACCGCGACTATGTCCACCTGTTCCGGCTGGACCCCGTCAAGGGAAAGATCGTGAAGCTGCCGCTCAAGGGCGACTATATCTATCGCTTCAACATGGCCAAGCATGCCACGACGCTCGCCTGGCTGGCCTATAACACCATGGAGCCCGCATCGGCGTATGTGGGGCCCACCCCTAACCCCTCCCCAAGGGAGGGGAAACGTCAAAAGGCACCCCTCCCTTGGGGAGGGGCTGGGGGTAGGCGTCTCTTCGACGGAAAAACAGCTTTGGGCTCGGCCGAGGTGGGCACCTGCCAGGACTGGAACTACCTGAACTCGCGGGGCGACTCCGTCTACGGGCGCCTCTACCTGCCGAAGGACTTCGACGCCTCGAAGAAATACCCGATGATTGTCTATTACTACGGCGGCTGCTCGCCCGTGTCGCGCTATTTCGAGTCGCCATACGCTCCGCAGATGTGGAACTCGCTGGGCTATGTGGCCTACATCGTGGAGCCCAGCGGCGCCACTGGCTTCGGTCAGGAGTGGGCCTCGCGCCACGTGAACACTGCCGGCCGCGGCCCTGCCGAGGACATCATCGAGGGCGTCAGGAAGATCTGTGAGGAGCACCCCTTTATCAACAAGGAGAAGATCGGGTGCATGGGCGCCTCCTATGGCGGCTTCATGACGCAGTATCTGCAGACCGTCACCGACATTTTCGCCTGTGCCGTCAGCCACGCCGGCATCGCCAACCACACCAGCTACTGGGGCGAGGGCTACTGGGGCTATAACTACAGCGAGGTGTCGATGGCCAACAGCTATCCCTGGAGCCACCGCCAGCTATACGTCGACCAGAGCCCGCTGTTCAATGCCGACAAGATCCACACGCCGCTGCTGCTCCTGCACGGCGACGCCGACACGAACGTGCCCGTCATCGAGAGCCTCCAGATGTTCACTGCCCTGAAGCTCCTGGGCCGCGAGGTGGCGCTCGTCGAGGTGAAGGGCGAGAACCACCACATCCTCGACTACGCCAAGAAGGAGAAGTGGCTGGCCACCCAGATGGCCTGGTTCCAGCGCTGGCTGAAGGACGATCCCTCGTGGTGGGATGCCCTCTATCCCCCCAAACATCTTTAGGACGTCAAGACGTTTTTGACGGATTGATGATATGAAAAGTGGCGCTTCTTGAAAGTAATATACCCCTATATTACCTTCGAGAAGCGCCACTTTGTTGTTTTAGACCCGACTGACAAAGAAGACCAAAACCCAATTTTTCCTGAAGTCTTAGCCGATGGTGATGGTGTACTCGGACATGAACGACGAGCCGGGCTGCAAGTGGTTCATGAAGGGCTTGGCAGCAAACTCACCCTTATAGCCGCGCGGGTCACCGAGACCGTACCACGGTTCGATGCAGACGAACGGGGCCTGCTTCTGGTAGGGACTCCAGAAGGCGATGATGGGACACTTGTAGTCCACGGTCACGGCCGGCGTGCCGTCGGGGTTGAGCAGCTCGGCGCGGTGCGTCTGCGAACCGTGAATCTTCACTGAGTCGTTGCGGAAGAAATGGTCGTCGAACTGGATGAGACCCTCCTGGGCCTCTACCGGCACCTCGACCATGTCGTGCGAACCGTCGATATAGCTCTTGATGCCCTTCAGCGGCTCGCGGTTGTCCAGACGGATGACGCCACGCAGCGGCTCGTCCTCACGGCAACCGGGGGCCAGGAAGGCGGGATGGCCGCCGATCTGGAAGTGGAGGTCGCGCACGTCGGTGTTCTCCACGTGCCAGATGACGTGAATCTTATTGCCGGCCAACCGGTACGTGACGGCCAGGTTGAAGCGGAAGGGGTAGACCTTCAGTGTCTCCTCGCTCTCGTGCAGGGCGTAGGTCAGCTTCGTCTCCGTCTGGTGGATCAGAGTGAACTTGGTGTCGCGGGCGAAGCCATGGCGCGGCAGGTGATACTCGCGGCCGTCGACGTAGTAGGTATCGTTCTCCACGCTGCAGACGAGCGGGAAGAGGATGGGGGAGCGGCGCGGCCATTTCTCGCCGCCCTGCCACAGGTATTCGCGCCCTTCGGCGTCGCGGATGCTCTGGAGCTCAGCCCCAAAGTCACTGACCTCAATCGTGAGGTGCTCGTTACAAATTTTTTCCATATGCATTATTGGTTTTATTTGACGGTTGTACGGAGTTTTAGACGGATGTACGGGTTTACGGGTTTTAGACGGATGTACGGGTTTACGGGTTTTAGACGGATGTACGGGTTTACGGGTTTTTTAGACGGATGTACGGATTTACGGTTTTAAACGGGTGTTCGGGTTGTAGAGACGGGTTCTGGGGATGATTTCCAGTTTTTCGCTGCCGAAGTTGATGAGCACGCCGTCGTCTAAGCCGGTGGCAGTGAGGTAGTTGACCAGCTGGACGGAGTGATACCTGATGAGGGCACTCACGGCTTTCAACTCAACGATGACTCTGCGGTCGGCAATCATGTCGGCTCGGTATTGACCGATGACGATGTTGTCGTAGCGGACATCAAAAGGCACTTCGGTCTCTACAAGAATGCCATGCTTCTTCATCTCAATGAACATCGCATTCTTGTAAATCTTTTCTTCATAACCCGCCGCCAACTGTCGACGCACAATCCTGGCACAGGCAATAATCTTCCTAATCAACTCACTGTTATCTTCCATTCTATTATAAAATTAAATCCTACATCAATCTTAAAAAAACCGTACATCCGTACATCCGTCTAAAACCGTAAATCCGTACGTCCGTCTAAAAACCCATAAACCCGTACATCCGTCAAAAAAACCGTACGCCCGTCCGATCAATTGAGTGAACCGGTATTGACCACGGGCTGGGCGGAGTCGTCGCCGCAGAGCACGACGAGCAGGTTGCTCACCATGGCGGCCTTCTTCTCGTCGTCCAGTTCGACGATCTTCTCGTTCGACAGTTTGTCGAGGGCCATCTTCACCATCGAGACGGCACCCTCGACGATCTTCTCGCGGGCGGTGATGATGGCCGAGGCCTGCTGGCGGCGCAGCATGACGGCGGCAATCTCGGGCGCATAGGCCAGATAGTTGATGCGGGCCTCGACGACCTCGATGCCGGCCAGGGCGAGCCGCTCGTCGAGCTTCTGCTCCAGCTGCTCGTTGATCTCCTCGCCGCCCGAGCGCAGCGTCAGCTCCTCGCTGCGGTTGTCCTCGTCGTCGTAGGCATACTGCCCGGCCACCTGCCGGAGGGCAGCGTCGCTCTGCACGCGGACGAAGTTCTCCAGCGCGTTCATCAGGTTGACCGTCGACGTGCCCACGCTGACCTCGTTCTTGCTGACGGGAACGCTCTGTGCCATCGTCTGCGAGTCGACCTCGAACATGGCCTTATACGTGTCCTTCAGCTTCCAGACGAGCACCAGACCGATCATCACGGGGTTGCCCGTCTTGTCGTTCACCTTGATGGGCTCGGCGTCCAGGTTGCGGGCGCGCAGCGACACCTTCTTCTTCCCGTAGAAGGGGTTCACCCAGAAGTAGCCCGTCTCAGTGAACGTGCCGGCATACCGGCCGAACCAGGTCAGCACGCGGGCCTCGTTGGGCTCGAGCATCATGAATCCGGCCCAGACGAAGCACGTCACGATGAGCAGCAGGATGCCGCCGGCCAGCAGCCACCCGCCGGCGTCGACGCCAGAGTCGAGCATGACGATGCCATAGACGAAACCAGCAATGCTCAGCACGATGAGTGCCAAGTTGACGAACAGCATCAGAAATCCATTCAGCACTGTTCCTCCGAAAACTTTCTCTTTTGTTGTCATAAGCTTTTTGTGGTAAAAATTAGATTGGAATGATACTACAAAGTTAGCTTTTTCCCCTGAAATGGCCATCATGCCGCGCGCATTCTTAACTTTATTTATGCTTAGGACGACCAATAACAAAGCAGGAGGACGCATCGCTGCGGCCTCCTGCCTGTCCCAGGGATATTTACTAACTTTTTCTTATTTGAACATGGTTTGCTTCATGAGCTGCTGGATGTCGGCCGGCGCGTTCTTGTACTTGCAGCAGTTCACGATGTAGCGCACCAGCTTCTCGGGCATCGCCGTCTGCTTCTTCCAGACGTCGTGGCGGTTGCGCCAGCGGCCCTTGAAGGTGGTCTTGTCGACGAGCACCATGTCGCCGTCGTTGGTCTTGCGTCCCATCTCGGTGTAGACGCCGCCGCGGAACGAGTAGGTGCCGTATTCGTGGGGCATCACCACGCACTTGCCGTCCTTGGTCAGGGCAATCTCGGCGCAGGCATACTCGCCGTCGGCACCGTAGTACTTGAACTGGGCGTAGCCGCTTTCCCGGCCGCACACTGTTTTCTTCTCGCCTTCCCACTGCATCGACTCCATCAGCCAGGCGCCGACGAGCTCCTTGTCGTCCACCTTCGTCGTCTGGGCGTTCATCGCCACGGCGCTGAGCAGCAGTGTGGTCAGGCATACCATCATCTTTTTCATAAGCTTTACTTTTTTAGCCCCCTGAGTCAGGGGGGTGGGGGTTAATAATCAGTTGTCGGCGGCAAAGGTACGGCATTTCCGTTGTATGGCCAAGAAAACGGCTTTGCATCTAGTTTGCATTTGCCGTTGTAAACCCGTTGCAAACGCCTATGTGCCCAGGCTGAGGATGAAGGCGTCCCAGTCCTTGGCGCCGCCCTTCGTGCCGAACACCTTGGCGTAGAGGCGGCTGCGCACGGTGCTGATGGTGCTCACGTCGCGGGCCAGCACCTGGGCGATGTCCTTCGGCGCGATGCGCAGTTTGATGAGCAGGCACACCTCATACTCCAGCTCCGACAGGGGGCGCAGACTGCGCAGCTGACTGGTGAAGCCGGGGTAGACGGTCCTCAGCTGGCGCTCCACCTCGCTCCAGTCGTCGGCCTTCAGCCGCTGTCCGCCGGCCATGCGCCGCTGCAGGGCGGCATAGTCGTCGGAGGCGAAGTAGCTGTTCTCCACCGTCGCCACGGCCTGCCACACCGTCGGCTGGCGGTTCTCCTGCACCTCCTGGATCTGGCGCAGCTGCAGCTGTAGCCGCTCTCTGGCCCTGCGGTTGGTGAGGGCTACATAGACAGCGAACAGTGCCAATACGACGACGAAGCCGATGAGGAAGGTGAACCCCTGGATGGTGCGCTCCTGCCGGCGCTCCCTGGCTGAGAGGACATAGCGATTGGGCGCGTCGCTACGGTGCTGCAGGTCGTCACTGATGAGCCGTCGCAGCTCGGGGCCCCACTCGTTGAAGATGTCGTCGGCCCGCACCCAGGTGTACTGCACGCCGCGTCGCTGGATGGTGATGACCGAGTCGGGGCCGACGGTCAGCGGGTGCGGGTCGCCGTCCTCGAGGTAGAGCAGCTCGCCGCCGCCCTTGTCGATGAGCGTCACGCTGCTTTTGTCGACGGGCACGACGACCAGGCCCGACGGCGTCTTCGCCAGCTGGCAGGTGTAGAGCAGGCTGTCGCCGTCGTAGACGATGCAGAAGGTGGGCTCGTCCTCCAACGAAAAGTCGTACTCGGTGCCGATGGGATGCTCAACGTGGCTCAGCGTCCAGGCACCGTGCAAGCGCCAGACCTCATGTCCGGTCTCCGTGCAGGCCGATGCGAGGAGGCAGAGCATCAGCAGTCTTAAAATCTTCATGCTTTTTTTGCCCACAAAGGTACGCTTTTCCCCGGAAACCGCCAAAAAGAGGCGTTTGCATTTCGTTTGCAACTGTCCACAATAAACATTTCAGCGCCACCGAAATCATTATGTCCGGTCATTTGTACAAAAAAAGAGGACTTCGTTTCAGAAGTCCTCCTCTGTCATGCGACTCCTGTCGCAAACCAACGATTCTGTTTTAATTTTGTTCAATTTCTGCGCGAAGCGCATCCCGTCACTATCAGAACTTCACGGCGTCGAGGATCTCGTCGTCGACGAGGTTGGGCATGGTGACCTTCAGCTCGGGTGTGCGCTCCATCTCGCGGCGGATGGCGTCCATAGAGCCCTGGTTGCGGGCCCATGAGCGGCGGGCGATGCCGTTGTTCACATCCCAGAACAGCATGTTCTTGATGCGGCGGTCGGCCTCGTCCGAACCGTCGATGACCATGCCGAAGCCGCCGTTGATGACCTCGCCCCAGCCTACGCCGCCGCCGTTGTGGATCGAGACCCACGTGGCACCGCGGAACGCGTCGCCGATGACGTTTTGCACGGCCATGTCGGCGCACTTGTTTGAGCCGTCGTAGATGTTAGAGGTCTCGCGGAAGAGCGAGTCGGTACCGCTGACGTCGTGGTGGTCGCGGCCCAGGACGATGGGGCGCGAGATCTCGCCGCGGCGGATGGCGTCGTTGAAGGCCAGCGCAATCTTCGTGCGGCCCTCGGCGTCGGCATAGAGGATGCGGGCCTGCGAGCCCACGACGAGCTTGTTGGGGCCGGCCTCGCGGATCCAGTGGAGGTTGTCTAAGAGCTGTCCCTTGATGTCGTCGGTCACGTGGTGGCTCATCTCCTCGAGCACCTCGGCGGCCAGGCGGTCGCTGGTCTCCAGGTCCTTCGGGTCGCCACTGGAGCACACCCAGCGGAAGGGACCGAAGCCGTAGTCAAAGAACAGCGGGCCCATGATGTCCTGCACGTAGCTGGGGTAGCGGAAGCGTTGTCCCGTAGACTGCGACATTGTCGCAGTACACCAGACATCGGCCCCGGCGCGGCTGGCCTCTAAGAGGAAGGCGTTGCCATAGTCGAAGAAGTACATGCCGCGGTCGGCCAGGCGGTTGATGGCGGCCACCTGGCGGCGGAGCGAGGCCTGCACGGCCTTCTTGAAGCGTTCGGGCTCCTCGGCCATCATGCGCTGCGACTCCTCGAGCGAGTAGCCCACGGGATAGTAGCCGCCGGCCCAGGGGTTGTGGAGCGACGTCTGGTCGCTGCCCAGATCCACCTCGATGTTCTCGTCGGCCAGCCGCTCCCACAGGTCAACAACGTTGCCCACGTAGGCCATAGAGAAAGCACCATTGGCCCCCCCTACGGCCCCCGAGGGGGCTTCTTTAGCTTTGCGGATTTCTGCAATGATATCATCGAGGTTGTAGAATAACTTGTCAACCCAGCCTTGCTCGTAGCGCTTCAGAGCAGCCTTTGGATTGATTTCTGCAGTAACGCTCATGACGCCGGCAATGTTGGCCGCTTTAGGTTGTGCACCGCTCATACCGCCCAGACCAGCGGTGACGAAGAGAAGCTTCTTGTGTGCAGAAGCCCCCTCGGGGGCAGTAGGGGGAGCTACTTTCCTTGCGGCGTTGAGCACGGTGATGGTGGTGCCATGGACGATGCCCTGAGGGCCGATGTACATATAGCTGCCGGCCGTCATCTGTCCGTACTGCGAGACGCCGAGGGCGTTGTCGCGCTCCCAGTCGTCAGGCTTCGAGTAGTTGGGGATGACCATGCCGTTGGTCACCACCACGCGCGGCGCGTCCTTGTGTGAGGGGAACAGGCCGAGGGGATGGCCCGAGTACATGACGAGCGTCTGCTCGTCGGTCATCTCTGAGAGGTATTTCATCACGAGCCGGTACTGTGCCCAGTTCTGGAACACGGCGCCGTTGCCACCATAGGTGATGAGCTCGTGCGGATGCTGGGCCACGCGCGGGTCGAGGTTGTTCTGGATCATCATCATGATGGCAGCAGCCTGGCGGCTACGGGCAGGATACTCGTCGATGGGCCGTGCATACATGGGGTAGGTGGGGCGCAGGCGGTACATGTAGATGCGGCCGTACTTGCGGAGCTCCTCGGCAAACTCGGGAGCGAGCTGTGCGTGCAGGTGCTTGGGGAAGTAGCGCAGGGCGTTGCGCAGGGCCAGACGTTTCTCCTCCGGCGAAAGGATGTCCTTGCGCTTCGGAGCGTGATTGATCTCGGTGTCGTAGGCAGGCATCTCGGGCAGCACCTCGGGAATGCCCATCTGTATTTCTTCTTGGAAATTTTTCATTCTTTTATCTAAGCCCCCTAAGTTAGGGGGGGTCTGAACAAGCGATAATATCAGACCATCTTTTTATCGGTTTGTAATATGAGGGCCTGCGCTTGTTCAGACCCCCAACCCCCTAACTTAGGGGGCTTAGATTATAGTTTGCTCTCCACGATAGCTATAATCTCGTGCTCAGCCTCGTTGGCTTTCTCGATGAGGGGGTTGGCCTCGGCAATGAGCTTATCGGCCACGGCGCGGTCCTTCAGGCTGCCGGCGTTGATCTTCACGTTCAGACCGGCGCCCA
>JAFTGI010000102.1 GCA_017458195.1 Prevotella sp. | reverse complement strand
TTCCTGCCCGGCAGCGGCGCCCTCATCGGCGAGGTGGCCACGCAGAGCCGCCACTTCGCAGGCATCCACTTCACGGGCTCCACGGCCACGTTCAAGAGTCTCTGGATGCAGGCCTGCTCGAATCTGGACCGCTACGTCAGCTATCCGCGACTGGTCGGCGAGACGGGTGGCAAGGACTTCATCTTCGTGCACCCCTCGGCCGATCCGAAGGCCGTGGCCACGGCTGCCTTCTGCGGCGCCTTCGAGTTCCAGGGCCAGAAGTGCTCGGCCGCCTCGCGCATGTATATCCCCAAGAGCCTGTGGCCCGGCGTGCTTGACGACATCAAGCGCATGTGCGCCGAAATCAAGATGGGCGACGTGTGCGACCCGATGAACTATGTGAACGCCGTCATCGATGAGGCATCGTTCGACAAGTGCAAGTCGTACATTGACTATGCTGAGCAGGCTGCCGACGCCAAGATTGTCGTGGGCGGACGCTGCGACAAGTCGAAGGGCTGGTTTGTCGAGCCCACCGTCATCGAGACCACGAACCCGATGTTCAAGTCGATGGAGGAGGAAATCTTCGGCCCCATCATCACCGTCTATCCCTACGACGACGACAAGGTTGACGAGACCGTGCGCCTCTGCGACGAGACGTCGCCCTACGGTCTGACCGGCGCCGTCTTCGGCCGCGACCGCATGGCCGTGGAGAAGATCACCGAGCAGCTGTCGTATGCCGCCGGTAACTTCTACATCAACGACAAGCCCACGGGCGCCGTGGTCGGCATGCAGCCCTTCGGCGGTGCACGCGCCAGCGGCACCAACGACAAGGCCGGCGGCGAGTTCAACCTGATCCGCTGGATCATCCCGCGCGTGATCAAGGAGACGCTCGTCTCGCCGACGGACTATCGATATAGCTATCAGAAGTAAAAGGTAGGTTTTTTGGTAGGTTCTGTAGGTTTGGTAGGTGTAGTAAGCAAAGCACCTACAAAACCTACAGAACCTACCAAACCTACCAAACCTACTAAACCTACTATGAAAAAAGAGATAAAACCCTGTAAAGTCAACGTGTCGTCAGAGACGGGGCGGCTCAGGGCTGTGCTCCTGCGCCGACCCGGCATCGAGGTGGAGCGCATGACCCCGCTCAACGCAGCGCAGGCCCTCTACAGCGACATCCTCGACAAGAGCACCGTTGACAAGGAGTACGGACTATTCAGCGGCATACTGGAGCGATGGACCGACACCGTCTACTACGTGCGCGACATCCTTGAGGTACTGCTGGCCAACGACAATATCCGCGACCACCTCGTCGACGCCAGCCTCCACCACGACCGCCACACGGCACAGCTGGCCGGCGGTGAGAGTCTCCGCGAGTTCCTCATGGCCCTCGACCCGGCCACACTGGCCCGCGTGCTCATCGAAGGCTATGAACAGGAGCAGTGGGACGGCTTCACCGACGACCGTTTCCTGCTGAAGCCGCTCTACAACATGCTCTTTACGCGCGACGCCTCCAGCACCATCTACAACCGCGTGCTCATCAACTCGATGTCGTTCGAGGTGCGCGAGCGCGAGACGCTCATCTACGAGGCCATCTTCCGCAACTTCTTCGGCGTCGAGCTGCTCAACGCTGCCGCGTGGAATCCCCTGGCACGCACCGAGGGCGGCGACGTCCACATTGCCTCACCCGACCTGCTCTGTCTCGGCGAGGGCATCCGCACCAACGCCAAGGGCATTGACTATCTGGCCCGCACGTTCGCCCGCGAGCGCGATCATTTTAATATATTAGTCCAGGAACTGCCGACGGAGCCCGAGTCGTTCATCCATCTTGACATGGTGTTCACCCTGCTCGGCAAGCACCACTGCATGGCCTTCGAGCCCATACTCCGCAAACAAGGGCTATTTGCCAACAAGACCACGACGCTCGTCAGCATCCACCACGGCAAAATCAGCTACACCGAGGTGCCCAACATCGTCGACGGCCTGCGCCAGCTGGGCTGGGAACTGGAGGAGCCCATCATGTGCGGCGGCACCGACTCGTGGGTACAGCTGCGCGAGCAATGGCACAGCGGCGCCAACTTCTTCGCCCTGGGCGACGACCAGATCATGGGCTACCGCCGCAACACCCACACCATCGATGCGCTCGACCACGCCGGCTTCGCCATCCTCAATGCCGAGGACATCGTGGAGGGCCGCGTCAAGATGCAGGACTACGAGAAGTTCGTGGCTGCCTTCCCTGGCTCGGAGCTGCCCCGTGCCGGCGGCGGTGCGCGCTGCATGACGATGCCCATCCTGCGCGACTAACCGGGGGAATCTGCTGAGCGCTCCCTGTATTCCGTAGGCGACATGCCGACGGACTTGGAGAACATGCGCGAGAAATAGAACGAGTCCTCAATGCCGATTTTATAGCTGATCTGACTGACCTTCATGTCGGTCTCCCGCAGCAGCTTGCAGGCATACCCGATCTTCAGTCGGTTGAAGTAGGCTATGGGACTCTGGCCGGTCTTCTTCTTGAACAGACTGGAGAAATGGCTCTGCGAATAACCGATATAGCTGCGCACGTCCTCAAGCGTGATGCGGCTGCCGATATTCTCCTGCATATAGTGAACGGCGGCATCGATGGCATCGGTGTCGCCGGTGTTTCTGCGGTACTGGCCCAGATAGCGCATCGACGCCAGAAAATGATGAAGCAGCGACGAAGCGTAGCGCAAATCCTCAAGACCGCCACCAGAATGGAGCGTTGAGAAGATCTCCTCGAAGATGTTGATGCGGTCTTGTATCCGCGAGTTGGTGGACGGACGGATGCTCTGCGGAGTCTGCATGTCTTCAGCAAAGATGTTTGCATGCAGCCCCCGGAAGTGCACCCAGTAGATTGTCCAGGAGTTGCGTGCTCCATAGACATGAGGCACACCCGCCGGCAGGATGAAGAACTGATTCTTTGCCACCTGGTATTCCTTCCCGTTAAGCTGGAACCACCCGCTACCGTCGATGCAATAGATGAGCACATACTGGTCGATGGGGCGGCGACGCTCGCGATAATGGTTGGTCGCATTGGGATAATACCCGATGTCGGTCACAAAGAGGCTCGAAGCCAGCGGGTCTCTCTCTGCCATCTCCACCAGCATCGGCGGCAGCACGACCACCTGTTCACCCTGGAATCCGTCTTTCTGCTTAATCATACCTTGTTTCTTTTGAGGGCAAAGTTAGGCATTATTTTCGATTCTACCAAAAATAATGCCGAAATAATCGTAATATTGTCCATATACAGAATAAGAAAAAACATCTCGCGCTATTGTTTTTATTTGTAATTTTGCAGCAAATTCAGGGAAACAACGGATCAGTCTGAATAACCGGTTGAAAAATATCGGTCCTTCCCTATCGGTGAGATGGTCCTTCGCAAGTCAAGAAGCGGTCCTTCTCGAAAGTAATATAGGGGTATATTACCTTCAAAAAGCACCACTTTGTAACCAAAGTGACGTTTATTTGCCTGTAAAGAACCGCAGTTTCTGCAACCAGTTTTTCGGACTGAGACGAAACAACCAATAGTCATCATATTTTAAGAGAATGAAAACGATACTTTTAGGACTGTTACTGGCGAGCACTTCTCTTGGCTTAAATGCGCAGGTGCTCGACATTCCACTTAATGGGGAGTGGCTCTTTATAGCCGACAGTGCAGACTTTTCGACCGGCCTTCCCTCTGAAGCCGTCACCGTGAGCGTGCCTCATACATATAACATTATGGACGGACTGGAAGATTATGCCGGCAAGGCATGGTACGAAAAGCGCATTGAAGTGCCTGCCGACCTGAAAGGCTGCCAGCTGAAAGCAGAGTTCGAGGCCGTCTACCATGATGCCTTCATCTATGTGAATGGCAAGTTGGCAGGTAGCCATGCCGGCAAAGGCTACACGCCTTTCACGGTTGACATCACCAAGTATGTGAAGTACGGGCAGGAGAACACGTTGGTGGTCGGGGTGAACAATGCCTATTCTGCCAGCAACTTCCCCTATATGCGCTCTTTTGACTGGGCCAATGACGGGGGCATATATCGCAAGGTGAACCTTCACGTGACCGGCAGCAAGAGCATACGCTATGCCCACTTCACGCCGCAGTTGTCGCCAGCTGACAGTATCGGCACCTGCAAGGTGAGCATCCGGCTGCATGAGCCACAGGTAAAAGGAGCAACATTCGGCATAAAGGTGTTTGACAAACAGACGCATCAGCCTGTATTCCAGACAAGGACGATGCTCAGGCGCAGCCGTCAGGGCACGTTTGAAACCACGATCAACTGCGGGAGGGTGTTACCTTGGCATTTCGACCATCCTAACCTTTATGGCTTTGAGGTGAGCGTCATCGAAGGCGGCACCGTCAGCGACACGAGAAAGGGCCACTTCGGATTCCGCAATTTCCAGATAGAGGGGAACAGGTTCGTATTGAACGGCGAACCCGTTCGGCTGCCAGGAATCGAGACCATGCCCGGCAGCAATCCAGATTTTGGCATGGCTGAGCCTGAGGGCTATATCCAGGAGTCAGCCGCTATGCTGAAAGACCTCAACACGACCATAACGCGCTTTCACTGGATACAGGGCGAGGACATGCTCAACGCATTAGACTCGCTGGGCATCCTGGCACAGGAAGAACTCTCATGGTGGCAGCAACCGCGCGGGCAGCTCACCCCTGAGCAGGAAGCACTGGCCAAGGAGACGATAGCAGAAATGATTGAGGCTCACTATAACCATCCTTGCATCTATGCCTGGGCTGTCAGCAATGAAGTACGCGACAACCAGGCTGCCGTGGCCAATCTGGGTGCCTTTATCAAAGAGCTGGACCCATCACGGATGGCAGAATCGGTAGGCAACCGGATTTATCAATATTTGGACGACGACCCTTCGCTGCTGCTCGACATCCCGACCTGGAATGAATATATCGGCACGTGGCATGGCAGCGGCAAGAAGATTCGTGAGGAGCTGCCTGACTATTTCGCCAAGATAAGCCCCGTATTGAATGGCCGTCCACTTTTCATCACCGAGTATGGGCTCTGCGAGCCGGCCTTCGTCGGAGGTGATCGCCGCCGCACAGACGACATGCTGTATCATATCAAAGAATGGATGAGACAAGAGTTTGTGACCGGCTATATCTATTTCTGCCTGGAGGACTATCGCACCCAGATGGGTGAGGAAGGGCTCGGAAGGCATCGCATCCGCCGTCACGGCATCACCGACAACCGACATCATCCCAAACCCTCCTACTATGTCCTGCGCGACCTGATGAGTCCTGTTGAAATAGACAAAGTACAACCGTCGACAGCCGTCCGCGACAACAAGACGCTTGCCGGCGTTTGGGAGACAAAAGCCGACGACCGCACACTCATAGTCGGCATTGCTGTGAAGAATTCCATTCCATCTTACACGCTTCGTGGCTACACGCTGAAATACGTTGACGCCAAAGGCTCTCCCCGCTCGATAGCCTTGCCGACAATGGAGCCTGGACAACGCTACGAAATCGCCTTGCCAGAGGTCAACGACTGCTTCAAGTTTAAGATTTGCCGTCCTGATGGTGGTGTCTGCATGGATTATTAACAAGAAAACGACATCGCAAATAATAGGATTATCCATGTTTTTCTTTTCCTTTTCTATCTGGTAATTGAAAGATTATTTGTAATTTTGCAGCGGAATTAAAAACTAAGACTAAAAACAATGAATAACTACAGCAAGGGATTCCTCTATTTCATTTGTGCCGTGTCAGCCATGGGCGGACTGCTCTTTGGCTACGACTGGGTGGTCATTGGCGGTGCAAAGCCTTTCTATGAACTGTATTTCGGCATCGCGGAGTCGCCACTGATGCAGGGCGTGGCCATGACGACGGCCCTGGTGGGCTGCCTGGTGGGAGCGATGGTGGCCGGTGCAGCCGCCGACCGCTACGGGCGCAAGCCTCTGCTGATGGTGTCGGCCGTGCTGTTCACGGTGTCGGCCGTCGCAACAGGTCTGTTCAACGACTTCACCTTATTTAATATTGCCCGTTTCATCGGAGGCGTGGGCATCGGCGTTGCCTCGGCCCTGGCCCCGATGTACATCGCGGAGGTGAGCCCCGCAGAGATTCGCGGGCGGATGGTCAGCCTGAACCAGATGACTATCGTGCTGGGAATCCTCTCGGCCCAGATTGTCAACATGCTGCTGGCACGCGACACCACGGTGGCCGAGAGCCAGGCATGGAATGTGGCGTGGGGCTGGCGCTGGATGTTCTGGGCTGAGACGCTGCCCGCAGCGCTGTTCCTCATGATGAGCTTCTTTATTCCCGAGAGTCCTGTCTACTTGAAGATGAAGGCTGCGATGGTATCGCAGCACACAGAACAGGAGGCGGGACTTCGCGAACTTTTCCAGCACAAGTATGGGCGCGTGCTGCTGCTGGGCCTCGTCATTGCCGTGTTCCAGCAGTGGTGCGGCACTAACGTCATCTTCAACTACGCCCAGGAGATCTTTGTCGGTGCCGGCTTCGACGTCGACGGCATGTTCATCAACATCGTCATCACGGGCATTGCCAACGTGGTCTTCACCTTCGTGGCCCTCTACACCATCGAGAAGTGGGGACGCCGCACGCTGATGCTCATCGGTGCCGGCGGACTGGGGCTGATCTACCTGACGCTGGGCACGTGCTACTTCCTGGGAATGACGGGCTTCGCCATGGTGGCGCTCGTCGTGGCCGCCATCTCGGTCTATGCCATGACGCTCGGCCCCGTCACCTGGACGCTGCTGGCTGAGATATTCCCCAACCGCGTTCGCGGCATCGCCATGGCCACCTGCACATTTGCGCTTTGGGTAGGCTGCTGCACGCTGACATTCTCGTTCCCGTCGATGAATGCAGCCCTCGGCAGCAGCGGCACGTTCTGGATCTACTCAGCCATCTGCCTGTGCGCCTTCGTCTTCCTGTTCCGCCGTTGCCCCGAGACCAAGGGCAAGAGCCTGGAAGAACTTGAAAAAGAACTCGTAAGAAAGTAACAGCCATAAACATCAGATAATCTCATGAAGAAGTCTATCGCAACCATCCTCGGAGCTATGCTTGCCATGACTGGCGCGCATGCACAGTCCGGCAACATGACCGAACGCGCCCTCTGGGCCACTATTGCCAAGAAGCCCAGCAGCGGCGACCTGACCACCAACGACACCTACAAGGGCTACTACGGCAAGGTGCTCGTCAACTGGCGCATGCTGCCGAGCGACGATGAAAATACGGGATTCGACCTTTACCGCAAGATCGGTGCCGGCGTTGAGAGCCAGCTCAACCGCAAGATTTCCTTCACCGGCGGCATGCACTATGAGGTGACGCCCATCACGGCCACCAACTATCAGGACGATCCCAGCGACAAGAACAACGACATCACCTACCGCCTGACCTACACCGGCAGCGATGAGACCCTGGGCACCTTTACCCTCACCCGCAAGCAGATGCAGGACGGGCTGCCCTATATTTCGATTCCCCTGCAGCCGACCGACGATGTCTATGCCAATCCTGACGAGTTTGAATATCAGGCCAATGACGCCAGCGTGGGCGACCTCGACGGCGACGGCCAGATGGAGATTGTCGTGAAGCGCCTCGTCTCGCCGACGGGACACCTCGACGGCGGCACCGGCGCCAGCGACTCAGACCCGAAAGTGCGCCACACCGTCATCTTCGATGCCTACAAGCTCGACGGCACGTTGCTCTGGCGTGTCAAGTCGGGACCGAATATCATCCTGGGCAACAGCATCAACTTCGGCGTGGCCGACCTCGACGGCGACGGCTGTGCCGAGGTGGTCACGAAGACCGGCGAGGGCACCGTCTTTGGCGACGGCAAGGAGATCGGCGACACCAATGGCGACGGCAAGACCGACTACCGCAGCGTGTGGCCCGTGGCCCACTACACCGGCGACGGTCCCAAGGGCTACGGCGGCCCCGAGTTCTTCTCGGTTATCGATGGTAAGACCGGCCGCGAGCTCGCCCGTGCCAACTTCATCAACCGCGCCCCTGAGGGACAGACGGAGCAGGAGATGGTCAAGAACTGGGACGCCAACGACCGGAAGTGGGACAACCGCACCAACCGCTACGCATGGAAACTGGCAAACTCGCTGCGCCTGGGCATCGCCTCATTCGACGGCAAGAAGAACCACATCTTCCTGGGTCGTGGCGTCTACGCCCGCTCCGTGGTCGAGGGATGGAACTATGAGCCTGTGCCCTCAGGCGAATTCGAAGGCACCCTGACCCGCCTCTGGCACTTCGACACCGACGAAGCCGGCGGCAAGGACACCAACAAGGACGGCAAGCTCAACTCGGCCTATGCCGCTCAGGGCAACCACGCCTTCAACGCCACCGACCTCGACGGCGACGGCTGCGACGAAATCATGTACGGCTCATGCGCCTTCGACAACGACGGCACCGGCCTATGGACCAGCGGACTGGGACATGGCGACGCCAACCACGTGGGCAAGTTCCTGCCCGACCGCGAAGGCCTGCAGGTGTTCCATTGTCTGGAGAACGGCATTGCATGGGTGGCACTCCACGACGCCAAGGACGGCAAGGTGATATGGCAGCGCAACGGCACCAGCAGCAACGACATGGGCCGCTGCATGGTCGACGACATCGACCCCAACTCGCCCGGCTGCGAGTTCTGGTGGCCCATCTCGAGCGACTATTCCGCCTATGCCTACGACGGCAACAAGGCGCTGGGCTACAAGCCATCATCGTGCAACATGGCCGTATGGTTCGACGGCACGCTCAACCGCCAGCTGATGAACGAGAACATCATCAACAACGACCGTAACGGCGGCCGCGTGTTCACCATGTACCGCTACTCCGAGCGCTTCATCAACGGCACGAAGTCGAATCCCTCGTGGTACGGCGACATGCTGGGCGACTGGCGCGAGGAGGTCATTGTGCCCGACGGCACGCTCGTCGGCGACCTGAAGGTCTTCACCACTTGGTATCCGACGGAGCACCGCTTCCCCTGGCTCATGACCGACCATAACTACTACATGCAGTGCGTCAACGAGTGTGTCGGCTACAACCAGCCCACCCACACCGGCTTCTATCTGGGCAGCGACCTCAAGAGCGACCGCGAGGCATGGGAAGCTTTCCAGCAGCAGAACCAAAGCTATTTAGACAACTACCTCAACCTGAATCAATATAAGGTCAACTATACATCGGGCATCGTCAGCGTCAGCGCAGCCCAGCCCGCCAGCTCCGACCTTTACTACATGATCGACGGCCGCCGCTCGACCACAAAGCCGGCTAAGGGCATGTACATCTATAAAGGCAGGAAATACATCAGTCATTGAACTTTCGGAGGTACAGAGGTGCGTCGGGATGAGTAATACAGTTCATCCCGACGCACTTTTTTTATTTATTACAACAGGGCAGATCGTCACAAGATTATCCATTGAAAATTGTCAAAAAGTCCATAATGGTTGTGGAGAAAAATGTGTACTTTTGTGGCCTGAAACAATCAATCATCAACGATGAACAAACAAGTCATACTCACTGCCGCGCTGGCCCTGCTGGCCATGAGCGCTGTGGCGGAGAAGAAAAGGAGCAATGTGCTGTCGCAGTCGTTCGAACTGCGCTACGTGACCAGCGACGCACGGGCCAACGGCGAGACTGACTTCAAGGGCGCCACGGAGTGGATGACCACCGACCGGCGCGTCGAGTATCTCTCCCACTGGCAACAGTATGCCTCGCAGTTCTTTGCCGACCAGACCCTGGCCGAGCAAGTGGTGAGCGCCGACGAGGTGGCCGACGCCATGAAGCAGTTGAAGCCCCAGCCACTGCCCAGCGTGAGGCAGAAGATCGTGCTGGACGAATGGCGATGGGCTCCATCGACCACTCATCACACGCCCCTTGCCTCAGAATATCATTTCGAGAAGCAGACCTACAACCTGCGGCTGGAGTGCGACATTGACGGCACAGGCACCCTGAGGCTGACCGACGGGCAGACCGTCGTCTGCGAATACAGAAATAATGGCAACCGCCACCACGCTATCTTCGAAATCGACCTTTCTGAGCACCGCTACAATCTGCGGCTCGACGGCCGGCTGGCTGTTGACTTCGAGCCCCTGATGACCAGCGAGGGCGGCATTGATGCCCTCACTGTGGTCGACGGTTTAGCCGTCGACAACATCTGGGGCCTCGGCTACACCAAGACCACCGACACGAAGCGCCTCAACCAGCCGCTCTTTGCCAAGACCGTGGTCGACGCCAGTTCGAGGAAGCCCGTCGACACCGACGGCTGGCAGCGGCCCGACTACGACGATTCCCGCTGGGAGACCTGCACCATGCCCAAGAACCACGGCACGGAGCGCCACGAAGGCGAGGCCCTTTTGCTGCGCCGATGGGTGACGGCCGGTGACTTTGAGAAAGCCTACTTCGAACTGGAGTCGCTCTTTCCCTCCGGCGAGCTCTGGATCAACGGCAAGGTGGTCGAGGTGCTGCACGACGCTCACCGCAAGCTGGTGGACGTGACCAAATACCTGAAGCCCAACGCGAAGAACCTCCTGGCCCTGAGAATCGACCCCTTCCACGCCAACTTCAAGCAGATGATGCACCACTGCCCCACCGACCCCAACATCGGATGGTTTGCCGGGCGTTCATTCCTGTATCTGACAAAAGCCACGCACGTCAGCGACCTCTATGCCTACGCCAACGACGTCGATGGCAACGTGACGGCTGAGGTGACCGTCAAGAACACCAGCTATACATTCTACAAGGGCCAACTGCAGGTGCTCCTGAAGGACTGGTTCCCCACTGAGGGAGAGGAGTTCGTGGCCGACAGCATGCAGATAGAGATGCAGCCGCAGCAGACGAAGACCTTCAAGATGCGGTTCAGGATTAACCATATCAAGCTATGGTCGGTCGCCAAGCCCCAGCTCTACCAGGTGCGCGCCCTGCTCGTCAACAGCGAGAGTGGACGAAAGACCGAGACGTTCTCGGCCGTCGACGGCGACCTGGCCCGCTCCCGCGAGCTCTTTATCGACAGGCTGACCGACGACTACGTTATCACGACCGGCTTCCGCACCATCGAGCAGGACGGCGGCACGTTCCGCATCAACGGGCGGCCCGAGCTGCTGCGCGCCCCGCTCTACTTCGGACAGCGTTTCCCTTTGGAGCGCGACGCCCTCGACCTGCTCTGCCCCCGCTCGGAGGACATCATGAGAGAGCTTATGGCCGTGAAGAAGATGAACGGCAACGGCATGCGCATGTCGGCACACTGGAGCGACGACAACCCGCAGGACGGCACCAACGACCCGCGCTTCACCGAGATGGCCGACCAGCTGGGCCTGATGTTCATCTGGCAGACGGCCTCGTGGATCCGCCTGCGCTCACCGCTCGTGGCCGACTTCGAGGGCATGGCCGAGGACGTGCGCCAGCTGCGCAATGCGCCCAGCATCGTCATCTGGCAGCCCTCCAACCATCCCTCACTGACTGACTGGCAGTCGGCCATGACCTATTGGCACAAGGTCTACGATGCCATCTATCCGAACGACACGACGCGCCTCATCACGCCGACGGCCGACTTCCGTCATACGCGTGTATATAATGATGATGGTACGCGCGACAACAAGCGCCGCCCCGTCGACGACTGTGACCCCGTCTGGACGGCCAACCGCATCAGCCGCGGCTCCATGGACTATCCCACTGGCTTCGGTCAGGACTGGGAGTACCTGCGCCGCTGGCCCTTCCCCCACAAGTGGCCCGGCAATGCCGACATCAACAGCTTCCTCACCTCGCCCGACCGCGCCTACTTCAACTTCGAGCAGGAGGAGACCATCGGCCAGATGAACTGGAGCCTCTTCCGGGGCTCGCCCGTCTATAAGTATCACTCTTACGAGTGGGACTACGACGAAGGCTCCATCGGCCGCCGCCTGAGCAGCGACGAGTGGCGCGAGAGCCAGGCCTGGCAGGCCTTCTCCGCCTACGAGTGCATCCGCAAGATGCGCTGGCTCGACTACGACGGGCTCTCATGGTGCTGCATGTGGGGCGGCGGCAACATGGGCACCTACCAGAAGCCCCTCATTGATGCCCTGGGCCACAAGAAGCTGGCCTTCTATGCCCACCGGATGGGATTCCAGCAGCAGTTGGCCGGCTCTAAGGATGTCGACATGGTCTACGGCCCTGACGACAAGCCTGTCGTCGTGGCCATGAACCTTGGCGACGAGCAGACGGCAGACATCGTGGTGAGCGTGAAAGACCTGAAGGGCCGACAGGTCCATCGGCAGAAGTTTGCTGGCGTCACCCTGCCCTCAGGCCGCACGGCCACCGATCTCGGCAGTCTCGCGCTGCCCGGCCTGCCCGACGGATTCTATTTCTTTGAATATCAAATCATCAAAAAACGATAACAACAATGGTAAAAGCTTGGAGAGAAATTGTGACTATCCCGACCTATGAGGTCGGAAAGCCGGAGAAGAACCCGATGTTCCTGGAGAAGCGCGTCTATCAGGGCTCGTCGGGCGTGGTTTACCCCTACCCCGTCATCGAGTCGATCGCCAACGAGCCCACGCCCCACGACTGGAACGTGGTGTACTTGGAGAACGAGTACATCCTGGTGATGGTGATGCCCGAGCTGGGCGGCCGCATCCAGATGGCCTACGACAAGATCCGTCAGCGCCACTTCGTCTATTACAACCACGTCATCAAGCCCGCCCTGGTGGGCCTCGTGGGCCCGTGGATCAGCGGCGGCATCGAGTTCAACTGGCCCCAGCACCACCGTCCGACGACGTACATGCCGGCCGATTCGGCCATCGAGGAGAACGAGGACGGGAGCATCACCGTCTGGGTCAGCGAGATGGAGAAGATGTTCCATCAGAAGGGCATGGCCGGCTTTACGCTGCGCCCTGGCTGTGCCTATCTTGAGATCAAGGGCGTGCTCTACAACCGCACCGACGTGCCGCAGACGTTCCTCTGGTGGGCCAACCCCGCCGTGGAGGTCAACGATGCCTACCAGAGCGTGTTCCCGCCCGACATCAATGCCGTCTTCGACCACGGCAAGCGCGCCGTCAGCAGTTTCCCCATCGCCACGGGCACCTACTACAAGATGGACTATTCGGCCGGCGTCGACATTTCTAACTACAAGAACATCTACGTGCCGACATCCTACATGGGCGTCAACTCGCGCTTCAACTTCGAGGGCGGCTACGAGAACGACACCCAGGCCGGCATGCTCCACGTGGCCAGCCACCACTACTCGCCCGGCAAGAAGCAGTGGACCTGGGGCAACGGCGACTTCGGCCGCGCATGGGACAGGAATCTGACGGACGAGATGAATGGCGTTTTCCGCCCCTACATTGAGCTGATGGCGGGCGTCTACACCGAGAACCAGCCCGACTTCTCGTGGCTGATGCCCTACGAGGAGAAGCAGTTCACGCAGTATTTCATGCCCTACCGCGAGCTGGGCGTGGTGAAGGAGGCCTCGAAGGATTTCATCATGAACATCAATGAGGAGGGCGACGGAAAGGTAGTGTTCAAGGTGATGGCCACATCCCGCCAGCAGGTGCACATCGTCCTCAGGACCGACGACGGCCGGGTGCTCTACGACCGTGAGCACACGCTGACGCCCGAGGCCGTCCTGACGGAGACCGCCGCTACCGGTGGCGCCCGTTTCAACGAGCTTAACCTCCAGGTTCTCAAGATGGTCTACGGACAGGAGCGCGTCGTGCTCCGCTGGCACGCCGAGAGCGACGAAATCCGCCCCATCCCCGACAGCGCCGAGGCCGCCCTGCTGCCCGAACAGGTGAAGACCAACGAGCAACTGTTCCTCACGGGACAGCATCTGGAGCAGTATCGTCACGCCACGTGGAGCCCCGTCGACTACTATGAGGAGGCGCTGCGCCGCGACCCCTGCGACGTGCGCTGCCTGAATGCCCTCGGACTATGGTACATCCGCAAGGGCCGCTTCGCCCTGGCCGAGCAGTATCTGCGCAAGGCCGTGAAGCTGATTACCAAGCGCAATCCCAACCCCTCCGACAGCGAGCCTATCTACAACCTCGCCCTCGCACTGAAATACCAAGAGAAGCTGGACGAGGCCTACGAGCTGTTCTGGAAAGCCACGTGGAGCAAGGCCTGGGCCGACGCCGGCTACTTCGAGGCTGCCAAGATCTCCGTGGCCCAGGGCCGACTGGACGATGCTCTTGACGAGCTGGACCGCGGGCTCATCTACGGTGCCCACAACCAGAAGGCCCTCGCCCTGAAGGCCGCCGTGCTCCGCAAGATGGGCCGCCAGGCGTGTGCCGTCGAATTATGTTCGACGGCCCTAAGGACCGATCTGTTCAACTATGGCTGCCGCTATGAGCTCTATCTGCTCACCGGCGACAAGGCCGTCCTCGACGAGCTGAAGCAGCTGATGCAGCGACTCGCCAAAAATTACGACGAGCTGGCCCTCGACTACCGCGCAGCCGGACTCGACGACGAGGCACGGGCCATCTGGGACATCGCCATCAGCGAAGGCGCCGCCACGCCAATGACCTACTACTACCTGGGCCGCTATCAGGAGGCCGAGCAGGCCTGTCCCGACTATTGCTTCCCCAACCGCCCCGAGGACGTCATCGTCCTGGAGCAGGCCAAGCGCGAGAACCCCGACGGCCCCAAGGCGCCCTACTACTTAGGCTGCCTCTACTACGCCGCCCGCCAGTATGACCTGGCCATGGACAACTGGCAGCAATCGGCCGCCGCAGACCCCACCTACCCCACCGTCTGGCGCAACCTCGCACTGGGCATGTTCAACAAGCTCGGCCGCGAGCAGGAGGCGCTCGAAATGATGGAAAAGGCCTTCGCCCTCGACGAGAACGACGAGCGCGTGCTCATGGAGCTCGACCAGCTCTACAAGCGCCTGCACCGTCCGCACCAGGAGCGGCTCGACCGTCTGCAGAGGCATCCCGACCTCATCGGCCGGCGCGACGACCTCGTGCTCGAGGAAATCACGCTGCTCAACGAGACCGGCCGCTACGCTGAGGCGATGCAGAAGCTCGACGCCCACATCTTCCACCCCTGGGAGGGCGGCGAAGGCAAGGTGCCCACGCAGTATCAGATCTGCCGCGTCGAACTGGCAAAGCAGGCCATAGCCGACAAGAGGTACGACGAAGCCATCCGACTGCTCAGCGAGTGCCTCAACTATCCCCACCACCTCGGCGAGGGCAAGCTCTACGGCGCCCAGGAGAACGACTTCTACTATCTGCTCGGACTGGCCTACGACGCCCTCGGACAGCACGAGAAGGCCGTCGGCTGCTGGGAGGAGGCCACGAAGGGCCCGCAGGAGCCCGCCGCCGCCATGTACTACAACGACGCCAAGCCCGACAAAATCTTCTATCAGGGCATGGCCCTGCTCCGGCTGGGGCGTCAGGGTGAGGCCAACGGCCGCTTCTACCGGCTGATCAACTACGGCAAGCAGCACATCTTCGAGCAGCAGGTGATGGACTACTTCGCCGTGTCGCTGCCCGACCTGCTCATCTGGGAGGACTCGCTCGACACGAAGAACGTCATCCACTGCAAGTACATGCTCGCCCTCGGCTACTACGGCCTGGGCGACCGGGAGCACGCCATGAAGTATCTCGCCGAGGTGGAAGCCCTCGACAACAACCATCAGGGCATACAGCAGTTCCGTACGTTCATCGACTCGAAGCTTTAGTGGCTCAGTCCGAAAAACCGGTTGCAGAAACGGTTGTTCTTTACAGGCAAATAAACGTCACTTTGATTACAAAGCGGTGCTTTTTGAAGGTAATATACCCCTATATTACTTTCGAGAAGCACCGCTTCTTGACTTGCGAAGAACCATCTCACCGATAGGGAAGGACCGATATTTTCAACCGGTTATTCAGACTGATCCAAAAAAGTTTTGCGTGACTTCTCTTTTCAAGAAAAAAAGTAAAAAGCGGGCACAATGTTTGTTGTTCTCGCTTTTTTGTTGTACCTTTGCGGCCAAAAATAATATTTAAAAAGATGTTTGAGAACCTGAGCGAACGGCTGGAAAGGTCGTTCAAAATTTTGAAGGGTGAGGGAAAGATCACCGAAATCAACGTAGCAGAGACCCTGAAGGACGTGCGCCGCGCACTGCTCGACGCCGACGTTAACTATAAGGTGGCCAAGCAGTTCACCGACACGGTGAAGCAGAAGGCCATGGGCATGAACGTGCTGACGGCCATCAAGCCCAGCCAGCTGATGGTGAAGATCGTGCACGACGAGCTGACCGAGCTCATGGGCGGCAAGGCCGTCGAGCTGAAGCTGGAGTCGCGCCCCGCCATCATCCTCATGTCGGGCCTGCAGGGCTCTGGTAAGACCACATTTTCGGGCAAGCTGGCCAATCTGCTGAAGACGCGCCAGCACAAGCAGCCCCTGCTCGTGGCCTGCGACGTCTATCGCCCCGCTGCCATCGAGCAGCTGAAGGTGGTCGGAGAGACCGTCGGCGTCGACGTCTACACCGAGGAGGGCAACAAGAACGTGGTCGAGATAGCCCAGAACGCCATCCGCAAGGCCAAGCAGGAAAGCTACAACGTCGTCATCGTCGACACCGCCGGCCGACTGGCCATCGACGAGGAGATGATGGACGAAATCAGCCGCCTGAAGGAGGCTATCCAGCCCGACGAGACCCTGTTCGTGGTCGACTCGATGACCGGTCAGGACGCCGTCAATACGGCCAAGGAGTTCAACGACCGCCTCGACTTCGACGGCGTGGTGCTGACCAAGCTCGACGGCGACACCCGCGGCGGTGCAGCCCTGTCGATTCGCACGGTGGTGACCAAGCCCATCAAGTTCGTCGGAACGGGCGAGAAGATGGAGGCCATCGACGTGTTCCACCCCGAGCGCATGGCCGACCGCATCCTCGGCATGGGCGACGTCGTCTCGCTCGTGGAGCGCGCGCAGATGCAGTTCGACGAGGAGGAGGCAAAGAAGCTCGAGAAGAAGATCCGCAAGAACAAGTTCGACTTCGACGACTTCATGTCGCAGATCCAGCAGATCAAGAAGATGGGCAACATCAAGGAGCTGGCGTCGATGATTCCCGGTGTGGGCAAGGCCCTGAAGGACGTCGACATCGACGACAACGCCTTCAAGCAGATTGAGGCTATCATCCAGTCGATGACCCCGAAGGAGCGGGCCAACCCCGACATCATCAACCAGAGCCGCCGCCTGCGCATCGCCCGCGGATCGGGCACGAAGATGGAAGACGTCAACCGCCTGATGAAGCAGTTCGACCAGACGCGCAAGATGATGAAGATGGTCACCGGCATGGACCGCACCCGCATGGCCCAGATGGCCGCCCAGATGAAGCGGATGAAGAAATAAGCATTGACAACAGAGAATTAAAGACAGGAAAGGATTATGAGAAGAAGGCTGATACAAATGCTGATCCTCGTGGCAACCGCCACGACGGCATGGGCTCAGGGCGACGGCTCGAAGCTTTCGGTGACAACGCAGATGTTCCTTGACGAACAGGCTGGCAACATCTCATTCGATCAGACAGAGGAGCAAATCAAGGCAAGAGCCAAAGCCAAGGGAGTGACTTTTGAGGAGGCTTCACGGCAGGCAAAGTATGACCGCCCCATCGCCCGTCCCGTTGACATTGACGGCCGTAAGTTTATCCCGGCATTTGTTCGCGTGACCGACCGCTCGGCGGTGAGCGAGCTTGAGGCCCTCGGTGTGGAAGTGCAGTGCGAGTTTCTGAATGGGACACTTTTCACGACAATGATTCCTGTCGACAAGCTACAGGACGTTGCCGACATCGCAAAGGTGTCGCGAATCAGCGTCTCAGCCAAGCGCCGTCCACTGACCGACAAGGCCCGTCAGGCCACTAACGTCGACGATGCCCTGACGCTCTCCAACGATGCCTTCAATGCAGGACTGAACCAGAAGTACGACGGCACGGGCGTGCTGCTCGGCATCATCGATACCGGCATCGACTTCCAGCACATCGCCTTCAAGGACAAAAACGGCAATTCGCGCATCAAGCGTGCCTACGTAGTGACGGCTACATATAATCCCCGCACTTATACAACAACCTATTCAGAGGAAGAATATGGCGACGGCACCAGCAACGCAATAACCAGTTCGGCTCCCACCACCGACGACTCCTCCGAGGACCACGGCACTCACACCAGCAGCACGGCTGGCGGCTCCAGCGTCATAGTCAGCGGTTCTACGGTGACCGTGACCGACGACCATGCCAACGCCACCTATGGCGGCATGGCCCCCGGTGCCGACCTTTTCCTGGCTGGCTGCGACCTGAGCGACACCTACCTGGCCAACTCGTTCCAGAAGATTTGCAACTATGCTGACTCCAAGGGCATGCCCGTCGTGGTGAGCAACAGTTGGGGCTCACAGGTCGGTCCGCACGACGGCACAGGCGAAATGGCTGATATCGTCAACCAGTATTTCGGTGACAGCCATCCCAATCATGTCTGCCTGTTTGCTGCTTCCAACGATGCAGGCAGCAACGGTTTCCACGTGGTTGGCACGGCCAGCAAAAGCAATCCCTTGGGCACGGTCGTCAACTGGAACACCGACTATGGGCTCACTTATTACGATGGTATGCTTGCCAATGCCTGGACACGCTCCACGGGCAAGACTCTGGCTTGCAAAGTGATTGTCATCAGCAGCAGCGGCACGAAGAAGGCGGAGGTGCCGGTGTCGGTTTCCGGTTCGGGCGAGAGCAGTGAAACGATTGTCAGTGGCATCAGTAATTATGTCAGCAGCGGGGCACTTTATGCCTATCGCGACTATGTAGACGGGAATGGAAAATCACAGATTATTCTATATGCGTCGGAACTTAAGATGAGCAGCGGCAACAAGCTTGCCGTGCAGTTCTACCCTGAAAGCGGCAGCGATATAGTTGACATCTGGAGTGGTTCTGCTTATAACTATTACACAAATACGCCTTCGACGAGTGGTTATACCTGGACAGATGGCAGCGACGACATGTGTGTCAGCGACGAAGCCATGTACGAGAACGCCATCTCCGTCGGCGCCTACGTGACGAAGAACAGCGTCACGGACTATAATGGAACGACGCATAGCCTCGCATCGAGCTATCCCAACGTCGGCGACATTGCTTATTTCTCTTCTTATGCCACAGCAGACCAGAGCCCTACGGGCTTAGCTTACCCCTGGATCTGCGCCCCTGGCGCCACAATCGTAGCGGGTGTGAATCACTACAACACCTCCGGCAGCTTAAGCTATATCAATGGTAATTCTACCTACTACGACATGTATCGCGTCAACAAGAATACCACCAATCCCTACGGCTCGATGGAAGGCACGTCGATGGCCACGCCGACGGCAGCCGGCATCGTGGCCCTCTGGCTACAGGCTTCGATGGACGAGAATGCCCTGCACAAGAACCTCACGGTCAACGACGTGAAGCAAATCATGAAAGAGACGGCCATCAACGACGCCTATACCACCACGGGGGCCAATGCCTCACACTTCGGCAACGGAAAAATCGACGCCCTCGCCGGCATCAAATATATCCTTGGCACCACGGACGACCCCACCATCGTGCCCGGACAGAAGACGATGACGTTCAGCGCACGGCTTGACGACGAAGCCACTCAGACGCTCCACGTCAGCGGCCGTTTCCTGACGCAGAATGTCACGGCAACGCTGACCGACGACAACGGAGTGTTCTCGGTCGACAAGACAAGCTTTGAGGTCACGGATGAGGGCGCTGACATCGCGGTTTCATTCCGGTCGGCCGCCGAAGGCACCTTCGAGGGCACGCTCGTATTAGCCAGTGCCGGTGCAGCCAGCGTCACGATCACCCTGACAGCCACCGCTCTGGACGTCGGCACCGCCAGCGACCCCTACCTGAACATCGCCAAGTATCAGACCATCGACGAGGCCGGGTGGAGCACCACCTATGTCAACACACTCTATAAGTACACTGAGTATGAGGAGGATGAGGTGGCCTGGCTGACAATGCCCGTCTATGGCGCCTGGGTAGGTACGTATTATAACAGTCATCCGCAGAAGTGGATTGAGAGCAATATTACATCTACAAACAATACATACGCGGGTGTAACATGGAATGCAAATGACGTTCTGCAAGGCAGCAGTTCATATTTCACCGCGAGCACTGGTAACGGCCGGGCAAGAGCCATGGGCAATGACAGTCGTACTTCGACAACTCAGCGGACCGTTTCATTCTATGTTACAAACGTCACCGAAGCCAAGCTTCTCGGAATGGGACGTACAGGTGTTACCAGCGATTACCCCGCTGCACTAAAAGTTTATGAATGTACGAGCAACAGCGATGGTTCTATTACAGCTTCTTCAACGGCGACTAAGAGTGCAACAAGTACTTCGACAAGCACGACGGCTGCTTATACTCTAACCGTATCCAATCTCGATGCTGCCAAGGTTTACAAGGTGGAAGCAAGCACTTACAGAGGCTTCATGTATGAAATCGGCTTCCAGACCCCGCTGCCGAAGAAGTATCAGCTGGGTGATGTCAACCACGACGGAAATGTGGACATTGCCGACGCCATTGCCATCATCAACCATATCCTCGGCCTCGCCCAGACGGGTATCTTCGATGAAGAACTGGCCGACGTCGACGGGGTTGGCGGCATCAGCATCTCCGACGTAACGAATATTATCAACATCGTTCTCAAATAATTTATGTATCAGTTAATCGACGGAAAGGCAACGGCCCAGCAGATCAAGGCCGAGATTGCCGAGGAAGTGAAACGTATAGTGGAGGGAGGCGGACGGCAGCCTCACCTGGCTGCGGTGCTCGTTGGGCACGACGGCGGCTCGGAAACTTACGTAAAGAATAAGGTGCTGGCCTGCGAGCAGTGCGGATTTAAGTCGACGCTCATCCGCTATGAGGACAACATCACGGAGGAGGAACTCCTGGCTTGCGTTGAGCGGCTGAACCGCGACGACGACATCGACGGATTTATTGTGCAGCTGCCACTGCCGAAGCATATCGACGAGCAGAAGGTGACCGAGGCCATCGACCCGCGGAAGGATGTCGACGGCTTCCATCCCGTCAACGTGGGGCGCATGGCCATCGGGCTCGACTGCTTCATCTCGGCCACACCGCTCGGCATCATCACCTTGCTTAAAAGATATGGCATCGAGACCAGCGGGAAGAAGTGCGTCATCCTGGGCCGCTCGAACATCGTGGGCAAGCCCATGGCGCAGCTGATGATGCAGAAGCAGTATGGCGACGCGACGGTCACCGTCTGCCACTCGCATTCGAAGACGCTGAAGGAGGAGTGCCGCGCGGCCGACATCATCATCGCCGCCATCGGACAGCCCGAGTTCGTCACCGCCGACATGGTGAAGCCCGGCGCCGTCGTCATCGACGTGGGCACCACCCGCGTGCCCGACCCGACGCGCAAGAGCGGCTTCCGCCTCTCCGGCGACGTGAAGTTCGACGAGGTCAGTCCGCTCTGCTCCTATATCACGCCCGTGCCCGGTGGTGTAGGGCCCATGACCATTTGCTCGTTGATGCAGAACACGCTGAAGGCCGCAAAACGATGACAGCACAGGAATACTACGAGCAGGGCAACCAGTTCCGACGGCAGGGACAGTGGCATGAGGCCATGAACTGCTACACACAGGCCATTGAACTCGACCCCGACAGCCCGGCCGTCACGGCGCGGCGGATGCTCGAGGACATCATGAACTACTACTGCAAGGATCTCTATAACCCTTGAGCCCACAAAGTTTCCGAAACGAAAAGAAATAAAAATTCCGCTTTTTTTCTTTGTCGTTTCGGAAATTATGCTTATCTTTGCACCACTTAGGAAGAATAACCCCTAAACTTACAAAAATAATACTATGGCAAAATTAAAAGGAGTAATCGTGATTGACACTGCCCGATGCAAGGGATGCTCCCTCTGTGTGGTGGCTTGCCCGCAGAAGGTCATCGCCCTGTCGAACAAGGTCAACGTGCACGGCTATCCCTATGTGGAGGCGGTGCAGATGGAGTCATGCGTAGGCTGCGCATCATGCGGCATCGTATGCCCCGACGGATGTATCACTGTTTATCGTAAACGAATGGAGGACTAAGCGCTATGGCTGAAGAGAAAAGAGAAGTTGTGTTGATGAAAGGCAACGAGGCCATTGCCCGTGCTGCCATCCGTTGCGGCGTCGATGGATACTTTGGCTATCCCATCACCCCGCAGAGTGAAGTAATCGAGACGCTGGCCGAGCTCAAGCCCTGGGAGACCACCGGTATGGCCGTGGTGCAGGCTGAGAGCGAGCTGGCAAGTATCTATATGGTCTATGGCGCTGCCGGTGCCGGCAAGCGCGCCATGACGTCGTCGTCGAGCCCCGGCGTGGCCCTGATGCAGGAAGGCATCACCTATCTGGCCGGTGCCGAGCTGCCCGCCCTGATTGTCAACGTGCAGCGTGGCGGCCCCGGACTCGGAACGATCCAGCCCTCGCAGGGCGACTATTTCCAGGCTACGCGCGGCGGTGGCAACGGCGACTATGAGGTCATCGTGCTGGCCCCCTCCTCGGTGCAGGAGATGGCCGACTTCGTCGACCTGGCCTTCGAGCTGGCCTTCAAATATCGTAACCCCGCCATGATTCTCTCTGACGGCGTCATCGGTCAGATGATGGAGAAGGTGGTGCTGCCCCCGTTCAAGCCCCGCCGCACCGACGAGGAGGTCATCGCCCAGTGTCCCTGGGCCTCGACCGGCAAGAAGAAGGGTCAGCAGCGCCGCGTCATCACCTCGCTGGAGCTGAAGCCTGAGGTGATGGAGCAGCATAACATCCACCTGCAGAAGAAGTATGCCGAGATCCGCGAGAAGGAAGTGCGCTACGAGACCCAGCAGATGGACGACGCCGAGTATATGATTGTTGCCTTCGGATCGGCAGCCCGCATCGCTGAGAAGGCCATCGAGCTGGCTCGTGAGGAAGGTCTGAAGGTGGGCCTCTTCCGTCCCATCACGCTGTGGCCCTTCCCCACGAAGGAGATTGCCGCTCTGGCTAAGAAGATGAAGGGCGTGCTCGTGGCCGAGATCAATGCCGGCCAGATGGTCCAGGACGTTCGTCTGGCCATCAACGGCACCGTGCCCGTCGAGCATTACGGCCGCCTGGGCGGCATCGTGCCCGAACCCGAAGAAATCGTGAATGCATTGAAAACTAAATTGATGTAAGGCTATGGAAAACAATCAGATTATGGCTCCTGAGAATGTCGTCTACAAGAAGCCGACATTGCTCAACGACAACAATATGCACTACTGCCCGGGCTGCTCGCACGGTGTGGTACACAAGCTCATCGCCGAGGTCATCGAGGAGATGGGGCTCGAGGAGAAGGCCGTAGGCGTCAGCCCCGTGGGTTGCGCCGTGTTTGCCTACAACTATATTGACATCGACTGGCAGGAGGCTGCCCACGGTCGTGCACCCGCACTGGCCACCGGCATCAAGCGCTGCTGGCCCGACCGCCTCGTCTTCACCTATCAGGGCGACGGCGACCTCGCCTGCATCGGCACGTGCGAGACCATCCACGCCCTGAACCGCGGTGAGAACATCGTCATCATCTTCGTCAACAATGCCATCTACGGCATGACCGGCGGACAGATGGCCCCCACCACGCTCATCGGCCAGAAGACCGCCACCTGCCCCTACGGCCGCGACCCGAAGCTGCACGGCTATCCCCTGAAGATGGCCGACATCGCCGCCGGACTCGAGGGCACGTGCTACGTGACCCGTCAGTCCGTCGAGTCGGTTGCCTCCATCAACAAGGCCAAGAAGGCGCTGAAGAAGGCCTTCCAGGCATCGATGGACGGCAAGGGCTCGTCGCTCGTCGAGTTTGTCTCGACCTGCAACAGCGGCTGGAAGCTCACCCCTGTGAAAGCTAACGAATGGATGAAGGAGAACATGTTCCCCTTCTATCCCAAAGGAGACCTCAAAGACACTACGAGTCTTTAATTGATAATTGATAATTGAAAATTGACAATTAAGATGAAAAAAGAGATAATTATTTCCGGTTTTGGTGGTCAGGGTGTCCTCTCGATGGGAAAGATTCTGGCTTATTCAGGCCTGATGGAAGATAAGGAAGTGACATGGATGCCCGCCTATGGCCCCGAGCAGCGCGGCGGTACAGCCAACGTCACGGTGATCGTGAGCGACGACCGCATCTCGTCGCCCATCCTCTCGAAGTATGACGTGGCCATCGTGCTCAACCAGCCCTCGCTCGAGAAGTTCGAGCCGAAGCTGAAGGAGGGCGGCATTCTCATCTACGACAGCTATGGCATCATCAACCCGCCGACGCGCAAGGACATCCACGTCTATCGCATCGACGCCATGGACAAGGCTGCCGAGATGCAAAACGGCAAGATCTTCAACATGATCGTGCTGGGCGGCATGCTCAAGATTTGTCCCGTCGTCGGCCTCGGCGGCGTCGAAAAGGCTCTGAAGAAGACCCTGCCCGAGCGTCACCACGGCCTCATCCCCCTGAACATGCAGGCCCTCGAGGAGGGTGGCAAGATCATCCAGGAGGTGAAGTAACGATAAGTTTTATTCCCGCAAATAATGGCAGAAACGTGTATTTGGCACGTTTCTGCTTTTTTTTGACCATTATTTATTCCGTTTATTTAAAAGAAAAGTTTACTTTTGTAGACGGAAACAATCAAGAGCCTACAAACATATGAAAGCAAGACAACTTCTGATTGCCCTGGCTGCTATGACGGCCGGCGCAACCCACGCACAAGACTTCAACCCGCCGACGATGGGCTGGAGCTCATGGAACACCTTCGCACTCAACATCAGCGAGAGTCTCATCAAGAGTCAGGCCGACGCCATGGTCAGCACGGGACTGGCTGACGCCGGCTATAAGTATGTCAACATCGACGACGGCTACTGGGACGGCCGCGGCCGCGACGGTCAGCTCCGGCTCAACAAGGAGCGCTTCCCCGGCGGCATGCGCAGCCTGACCGACTATATCCACCGCCTGGGGCTCAAGGCCGGCATCTACAGCGATGCGGGCGACAACACCTGCGGCTCCGGCAACCATCATGCCTGGGGCCTCAACGTGGGTTTCTACGGCCATGAGGACGACGACTGCCAGCTCTACTTCGCCGACTGGAACTTCGACTTCATCAAGGTCGACTATTGCGGCGGCAACCACCTGAGCCTCAATGAGCGCACGCAGTACACCCGCATCAGCGAGGCCATCCGCCGCCAGGAGGCACGGCTGGGCAAGAAAATCACGTTCAACGTCTGCCGGTGGGCCTATCCCGGCACGTGGATCAGCGACATCGCCGACTCCTGGCGCACCACGGGCGACATCTGGTGTGGCTGGGCCTCCGTCCGCGACATCATCAAGGAGAACCTCTACATTCAGGCCTACACCGGCGCCGGCCACTACAACGACATGGACATGCTCGAGATAGGCCGCACGCTGAGCCACGACGAGGAGGTCACCCACATGGCCTACTGGTGCATCGCCTCGTCGCCGCTGCTCGTCGGCTGCGACATGACCAAGATTCCCGAGGCGTCGCTCAAGCTGCTCTGCAACAAGGATCTCATTGCCATGAACCAGGATCCGCTCGGACTCGGTGCACCGGTCGTCCAGCGCTCCGGCGATGTCTATGTCGTGGCCAAGGACATGGAACAGCTGCACGGACCGAAGCGGGCCGTCGTCGTCATGAACCTGAGCGACAGCCAGCGCCAGATAGACCTCAGCCTGCCCGCCCTCGAAATGAAGGGCGCTGTCCGGCTGCATGACTGCCTGACCGGTCAGGATGCTGCTTACGCCGACGGGCAGCGCATCACCGTCACGATTCCCGCCCACGGCTCACAGGCCTACTTCATCAGCGGTGCCCGCACCGACCGCACACGCTATCAGGCCGAGGAGGCCTGGGCCTGCAAGTATCAGGAACTCAACGGTTTCCCCAACGCCCGCCCCATGGAGGCAGCATCGGCCGACCAGGGCTGGTACATAGGCTGGCTGGGCAATCTCGCGGGCAACTATATGGAGTGGCCCGCCGTCTACAGCACCACCGGCGGCCGCTACCGCCTGACCGTCCGCTATGCCTCGGGCGAGGACCGCTCCCTGCAGGTTCACGTCAATGGCAAAGACCTGGGCTTCTTCGACAACCTTAACAGCGGCGCATGGGACACCGCCTGGAGCAGTCTCGAGCTCGACGTGACGCTCCATCCCGGCTACAACACCATCCGCCTCGGCCAGCCCGTCGGCTTCGCCCCAAACATTGACTATATCGACTTGACGCTCGTCGAGCCGATGCCCCAAACCAGAACAAAATAACTCACGTTCTTGAAGATTTATTTTACCACGGATATTGCGGATTTCCAGATGTGTCAAAGTAAGGGTTTGAATTTTGTACATCGGCCATGTACTTCGCCAACCTCGAGACCTTCTACCGCAAATGGATGCAGGACATGCGCGACGGACAGCGCGACGACGGTGCCTTCCCCGACACGGCTCCCACGGGCTATGCCGGATTCGGCGGCAGTGCCTGGAGCGACGCCGGCATCCTCGTGCCCTGGTGTCGGCGAGTGGATGTTCCGCTACATGCTCGGCATCGGCTACGACGAGCAGGCGCCCGGCTTCCGCCACATCATCCTGCAGCCGCAGCCCGACCACTGCGAGACCCTGCCCGACGGTCAGGAGCGCATCACCTGGGCCCGCGGCCATCACCAGAGCTACTACGGCGACATCCGCTCCGGCTGGGACGCCGGGAGTGCCCCCCACCCTCTCTACGACCTCTCCGGCCGCCGGGTGTCGCCCCTCGCGTCAGCATCACAGGCGCTCCGCAGGGGCCTCTACGTCAGCAGCCGCCGCAAGGTCGTCGTTCAATAGATACCTTGTCGACATATATTGGGCTCAGTCTGAATAACCGGTTGAATAATATCGGTCCTTCCCTATCGGTGAGATGGTTCTTCGCAAGTCAAGAAGGGGTCCTTCTCGAAAGTAATATAGGGGTATATTACCTTCAAAAAGCACCACTTTGTAATCAAAGTGACGTTTATTTGCCAGTAAAGAGCCACAGTTTCTGCAACCAGTTTTTAGGACTGAGCCAGATATTGATTCTTCTTAGCTGGGATAGAAATACTAGTAAGGCTAGACATACTAGTCAGACTAGACATACTATTCAGACTAGATATACTAGTAAGACTAGAAAATCTAGCCAATCTAGAAAAACTATCCCTGCCTCTCTTTCTCTGCCAGCCTTGCTTCCAATTCGGCGATGCGCCGCCGGGCCCGGTCCAGTTCCTGCTTCAACCGCGCTATCTCCTCGCGCTGGTTGGTGCGGTAGCCCAGACGGGCTGCAGTCATACGCTCCCTGATGCCTCCCTCCTTGATGAACGTATCTTCCAGTTGCTTCTGGTAGTGACTCCATCGGCCGAGCCTTCCACAATATTCTGTTTTCCTGAGCGGGCTGCCTGCACCATCTGGTCAATGGTGCGGTCGCCACGAATGAGAAAAATATCTAAAGAGTAGCGAAACCACCAAAGATTTTTTTGTCCTTCCGGCTCCCGTTTGCCGAAAAAATTGTATCTTTGTGGCGTAATTGACTAACAACGAAAAACAAAAGGACATGAAACGACAACTGACACTACTGCTGATGGCCCTCACGATGGGCCTCAGCGCCTGGGCACAGTATGTGCCGACGCCGGAGAACCTCGAGGCACGCCGCACGTTCGAGGGCTTCCGATTGGGCATCTTCATCCACTGGGGCATCTACGCCGAGTTTGCGCAGGGCGAATGGTATCTGGAGAGCGGCGGGCTCGACGGACAGGAATACTCGAAGGCCGCCTCGTGCTTCTATCCCGTCAGGTTCAATGCCAAGGAGTGGGTCGAGGCCTTCAAGTCGTCGGGCGCCAAGTACGTCACGTTCACCTCGCGCCACCACGACGGTTTCTCGATGTGGCCCACGAAGGAGAGCAAGTATAACATCATGGACGCCACGCCCTTCAAGCGCGACATTGTCGGCGAGCTGGCCCAGGCCTGCGCTGACGGGGGCCTCAGCCTCCACCTCTATTATTCCACGCTCGACTGGTATCGCACGGACTACCCCCTCGGCCGCACCGGACTCAAGAACGGGCGCGCCATGCAGCCCGACTTCGACCACTACATGCAGTTCATGAAGAATCAGTGCCGCGAGCTGCTGACGCAGTATCCCAACGTCGACGCACTCTGGTTCGACGGCAATTGGGACCACGACTCCGACGCAGAGCCCTTCGACTGGCGCATGCCCGAGTTCTACAGCTACCTGCACTCGGTGAAGCCCTCGGTGCTGCTGGGCAACAACCACCACTCTGACGTCATCGAGGGCGAGGACTATCAGATGTTCGAGCGCGACGTGCCGGGTGAGAACACGGCCGGTTTCTCTGAGGGTCAGAAGATTTCGAAGCTGCCCTTAGAGATGTGCCAGACGATGAACGGCGCCTGGGGCTACAAGGTGAAGGACCAGAACTACAAGTCGGTCGACGAGCTCGTGCAGCTCATCGTGCGCTGCGCCTCGAAGGGCGCCAACCTGCTGCTCAACATCGGCCCGCAGCCCAATGGCGAGCTGCCCCGCACGGCCATCAACCGCCTGCACGGCGTGGGCCAGTGGATGCAGGCCTACGGCGAGACCATCTACGGCACTCAGCGCGGCCCCGTCGAGGAGTCGGCCTGGGGCGTCTCGACGCTGCTGCCCGCCGCCGGGAAGAAGCAGCCCGCCCGCCTGTTCCTGCACGTCACGGAGCGCTCGGCCTGCCACATCGACATGCCCTGCCAGAAGAAGCCCGCCCAGGTCGTCGACTTCATCACCCGCGAGCCCCTGACCAGCCACTTCAACAAGAAGGCCCAGACGCTGACCATCGAGCTGCCCGAGCACGACGCCCTGCCCGACTACGTAGTGGAAGTGGTTGAATGATGAATGTACTTGAAGTTTGCTGCGGTTCGCTGCAGAGTGTGGCAGCGGCCGTGGAGGGCGGCGCACAGCGCATAGAACTATGCTCGGCGCTGTCGCTCGACGGACTGACACCGTCGATAGGACTGCTCAGTCTGGTGCACGAGCTCTACCCCGCGCTGACCATCCACGTGCTGGTGCGGCCACGTGAAGGGAACTTTGTTTACAGCCGCCTGGAGGTGCGCCTAATGGAGCGCGACATCCGGGCTGCCCTGCCCTACGCCGACGGCATCGTCGTGGGCACACTGACCGCTGAGGGCGACATCGACCTGGCGGCCATGGCGTGCCTGATGCAGGCGGCCGAGGACAGGCCCGTAACGTTCCATCGCGCCTTCGACGTCTGTCGCCAGCCGCTCGTGGCCCTTGAGCAGATCATCGCGCTGGGCTGCCGCCGCATCCTGACCTCCGGCCAGCAGCCGCGCGCCGAGGAGGGCATCGCCCTGCTGCGGCAGCTGCGCGACCTCAGCGACGGGCGCCTCATCATCATGCCCGGCGGAGGCGTGAACACAAATAATGCCCGCCTGATTCTCGACCAGGTGGGCACCACTGAGATCCACGGCTCGTGCTCCGGCGGCACCGGCGTGACCGACGCCGCCGTCGTCAGACAAATATTATCATCTTTGGAATCATGACTGAGAAAGAGAAGATGCTGGCCGGCGAGGTCTATTCGGCCGTCGACCCGGAACTGCTGCGCGAACTGAACGCCACGAAGGACCTCATCTATGAGTATAACCAGCTGCGACCGTCGCAGCAGGCGGAGCGCCTCATGCTGCTGAAACGGCTGCTGGGCCACATCGCCGACGACGAGATTTTCATCAACCAGCCGTTCCTCTGCGACTACGGCAGCCAGATCAGCGTCGGCCGCCGCTTCTTTGCCAACTTCGGCTTCACCGTGCTCGACGAGGCGCCCGTCACCATCGGCGACGACTGCTTCATCGGGCCTAACGTGAGCATCTACACCGCCTGTCACTCGACCGACCCCGTCGAGCGCAACACGCGCCAGGAGTGGGCCCGCCCCGTCACAATTGGCGACAACGTCTGGATTGGCGGCTCGGTCACCATCCTGCCCGGCGTCACCATCGGCTCCGGCACCACCATCGGCGCCGGCTCTGTCGTTGTCAGCGACATTCCCGCCGGCGTCGTCGCCGTCGGCAATCCCTGCCGGGTAGTGAGGCGGCTCTGATTAGAGCTGCCTCACTACCTTCATGAGCTGTTCACCAAGGTTGATGGTGTAGCCCTGCGAGACGAAGATGACGCGGTTGAACGTGTCGCAGACCATGAAGACGGGCAGCGACGACGACGGGAGCTTCATCTCCGTGCGGGCCTCGCTGAGGATGGTGCCGTCGGGATCGACGCCCCAGACTGCGGTCTGTGGCAACTGTGCGAACTCGGCGAAGTTAAATCGCTGGGCATCGTCGGCACTCTCGAACAGCAAGACCATCGGGCGCCCCCACTTCTCCAGTTCTTCCTTATAAGCCGAGATGTCGCGCAGGGCATGGTTCGTCGGCTCCTGATTGGGCGCCACGATGCCAAGCACGTAGAAGCCGCGACCAGTAGTTGCAAGGATGGAAGAAGCCTCATCCCCAACCTCTCTCCCATCGGAGAGGGGAATAAATAGATTTTCCGCGTTGAGCGAGCCGATGACCTGCGGTTCCTCGGGGTCCTCGCGCATGGTGAAGGTCAGCGTCGTAGGACCATTGATGGTGAAGGACTGTATGCGGGCCAGCACCTTGCCGCTGGCCAGGCGCGTGCCCGTCGTGAGGATATAGTTGCCGTTCTCAAGCTCCACGCCGCGGGCAAACGTATTCTTCCATGTGGCGTCCTCGGGGAAGGTCATCAGCTGCGCCTGACCGTTCTCGTCGATCTTGCTCAGCGTGAAGTGGATGTAATACTTCGGATCGTCGTAGTGTGGAACGGGATTATAACGCAAAGTGAGAGTTGAAGAAGCCCCCCCTACGGCCCCCGAGGGGGCTTCTATAGTGTCCCCCTCGGGGGACGCGCTCGACCTTTGGTCGCTTGCTACCGTAGGGACGCAAGAAAGGGGGGCCTGAGCATCCACCCACTGACCATCCTTATAATACTGCGTCTTGCCGTTTACCTCGTTGATGCGGGCGGGGAAGCCGAGCGAACGGGCGGCTGCGACGAAGAAGATGTCGCGGCCCAGCGCGTCGGTGCGGCGGTAGCGCAGCACGCTGGTGGGATTCATGCGCAACCGCTGCGGATTGCGGTCGGCGACGATGGTGATGTTGTCGCGCGTCCAGGCAGCCAGCTCCTCGGGCGACTTGATGAAGCCTAGCAGCATGCTCAGCGTCGACTTGTAGGGCGTCAGCCGCTCCAACTCGATGCGGGGGCAGAGCACATATTTCAGGTAGATGGGGTCGTCGCTGTCCTGGCGGTTGGCGTAGCTGTCCCACAGCACGTCGTAGTCGACGTCGTGCAGGTCCTTCTCTGCCAGCTGGTCAATCAGCCTGTCAGCCATGACGTCGCCCAGAGTGGCATAGCGGAAGGTCTCCAGCGTGGCGTAGTTGCCGCGCCAGGAGCGGTCGCCGTAGACGATGGCCAGCATCTGGTCGGGCATCGTGGCCTCATAAGCCGAGCGCTGACTGTCCTCGAGCGCCAGCCGGCGGTTGTTCTCCGCACGCTGTTCAGCCGTGACCTCAGGGGCCGAGGCACTGACTGGCGGTGGGACGAGGTCGTATTCTTTAGAAGTGAGAAGTGAGAAGTGAGAGGTGAGAGGTACGGTCACTTCTTTATCAGCATCGAAGGTGACTTGCTGGAGGCCCATCTGTCCGTCCTTCGTCACCCAGACGAGCATGTCGCCATGGCCGGCGGTGAGACTGGCGCGGCCCTGGGCGTCGGTCGTTTTCTTTGCCACAGTGTAGAACTCGGCGTAGTTGTAAAGTTTAAACTCAACGAGGGCATCGGACTGGGGGCGACCGGCGGAATCGGTCACCACAACGGTGACTTGCGACGTGGGGGCATAGTTGTCGATGACGTTGATCTCGGTGTAGCAGGCCGTGCGGCTCATCACCTCCTCGGGACCGTCGTAGTCGCCGAAGACCTTGGTGTGCATGAGCATGCCGCGCGAGGCACTCTCGTTGAACCACCCCAGGTTCAGGACAGGCTCGGGCTCGCAGGCACCGAGGAAGTACCACCGGCCGTCGGCCCAGGCCTCGACCCAGGCGTGGTTGTCGTCGGTGTGGGCCCAGCGGGGCGTATAGACCTGCCGGGCGGGGATGCCCACCGAGCGCAGGGCCGCCACGAGGAAGGTCGACTCCTCGCCGCAGCGTCCGTAGGCCGTGCGCATCGTGGCCAGCGGCGAGAGCGTGCGCCCGTCCGTCGGCTGGTAGGTCACGTGCTCATGGCACCAGTGGTTCACCTCGAGAATGGCGTCCTGCATCGACAGGTGCTCCACGCGCGGCTTCAGTTCACGATAGAAGACCGAGCGGGCCGAGTCGAGCGCCTCATTGTTCACGCGGACGGGCACTACGAAGTGGCGGAACTCGCGCTCGGGCACCGTCCGTCCCCAGGGCATCTCCGCCCGCGCCTGCAGCGAGAGGCGCACGTTCTCCTCGTAGAACTCTCGCGAATAATCCGTTGAATCGGGCAGCGGCATATACTTATAGAGGAAGTCGACATACGCCTCAGCGTCGCCCTCAGCCGACGTGCAGGCCGTCAGCACGGCCATGAGCACCAGGCCCATCACAGCAATCACTAATCTTCTGTGTTTCATACCAATATCTTATTATTCATTTCATTTAAACACAATCTGGTCGGCCAGCAGCAGGAAATAGTCGTTCGACCAGATGTCGAGCTCGCGGGGGTCGGGTATGTACCTCAGCACGTCTTGCTTTACTAAACTCATGTTACAGCTGGCCAGCTTCTCGCGCAGTAGGCGCATGAAGGTTTCCTGGTCGACGTCCTCACCGCTAAATTCCTTGATGCGTGCCTGCAGATGTTGGTAGTCAAGGGGCACCTTATGACGCACATACCATTCAAAGTCGTACCAGTCGCGTCCCTTGATGCGCTGTCTCCATGCCCTGTAGACCAGTGCATGCATCTTGCCGGCATAGAGATCAGGCAACGTGAAGCATCGCGTCATAAACGAGAACGGCTGCGTCAGCATTTTCTGCTCTGTGGAGAATGCCAGCGGCGGGTCGGTGTCGAGCTCAATCTTCACCTTAACCATCTTCTTTGTCTGGAACTTGATGTCATATGCCTCGGTGTTCTCCTTGAGGAAAGCAGACTCCACACGCCCGAAAATCTTTTTATCCTTTTTGACGATAGTCACCTCAAGCCCTGCCGCACGGAACTCCTCAATGATAGCTGAGAAGTAGTTTTCAATGTGGATATCGTCGCGCTTCTCGACAAGCGAGAAGTCCATGTCTTCAGAAAAACGTGGCAGATGGTGGAAAATACGCAGGCACGTTCCGCCATAGAAGGCTGCATGCTGGAAAAAACCGCCTCGGGAGAGTCCTGCCAAAGCGATCTGCTGCATGACCTCCTGCTCCACGTTGTAGGCCATTTCACCTTGCTGTTCGGTGTACTCGGCCACCATTTGTTCGTAAATGGTCATAGTCTCTTTATTAGTTTTACAAGATTTGTTAATATGTTCTCCTTACGCCCCATAGAGGCACAGGCTTCCACCTGACTGACATCAAAGTCGGACAGCGCATCCATGTCGAAACGGATGTCTTCTTCCAGGTACTGTATCAGTCCCTTCATCGATTGCTGCGGCACATAGCGGTCATGCAATATCGTGTCGCAGAGTGCTTTCTCGGGCGTCGCAATCAGGCTGTTTACTCCTTCTTCGGCCTGTGAGCGAATGCCTATCGGGAAATAGCCTGCTCCGACCTGATAATAGGAAAAAGTGCCAAGTGCATTGGAAAAGGAGCGCGACCGCTTTGTTGTGACCGATGTAATCATGAAGACCCGTTCAGGAATCAGTCCATAGTGTCTGAGTGCCCATTGCAGCGATACATACGAAGGGCCGTAGATGTGGTTGGCACAAAGCGGCAGGCTATAGGGACGCCTGCTCAAAGCATGGGCTACGACATACAGTCCGCGTTTCAAGCGGACAATCTGTCCATCGGCCTCCAGCAACTGGATTTTCTGTAACGGATAGGCTACGTCAGACAGGCATGAGGCTAACGTAGCCGTCGTGATGGGCACATTGCCAAACTGAATGAGTGGATTCGTCTTCATTATATATTCAATTTCAAGACGCAAAGTTATAAAAAATTGCACAGAAAACAGTATCATTTACTCTTTTCTGTGCAATATTTAACAACATTTATCACATGCCGTCAGCCCAGCAGCTTTGTGATTTGCCGCTCGGTGGCGTCGGGCAGGAGGCGGTGCAGATGGGCATGGAGGCGGGCATACGACTCCTCGGGCGTGCGGGCGCAGCGACAGGCCTCGCGGCCGTGGAGGGCCTCGGGCGTGGTCAGCAGGGCCCAGCCCCAGCCGTACTCATGGCCATGGCGGTCCTGCGGATAGACAAAGTCCTCGGTGACGATGCGGCAGGCCATCTGCAGACGGGTGACGTAGGCGTCGAAGCGGCTGCGCATCTTCGGGCCGGTGAAGCCGCAGGCGGCGCGCAGCTCGCGGGTAATCAGGCTGCCTTCAGAGGCCAGCGTGGTCAGGATGACATCCTCGATGGAGTTCTCCGCCGGCGCGGGATTGCGGCTGCGACGATAGTTGCAGAAGTCAGGCCACCACGCGCGACTGATGAAGCCCGCCTTCGAGTCGAAGAACTTGCCGTAGAGGCAGTTGCCCTCGGCCACGATGGGGCCTTTCCATTTCCACAGGGGCCAGTTCCAGCCGCCGTCGGGGAAGACGACGTAGCGGCAGTCGTCGTCGACCACCTCCTCAGCCGAGAACCCGCCGACGCTGCTCCTCAGCAGTGGCAGGAAGCCCACCTCCTGGATGAGGGCCGACAGCTGTGCCCCCGAATGAATCAAAGTCCGCGCGCCTTCCATATCTTCTCCTTGGCAGCGTTGATCTCCTGAAACTTCTTCTCGGCGGCCAGCCTGACGTCGTCGCCCAGCTTGGCCACGCGGTCGGGATGGTGCTCCAGGGCCAGTTTGCGGTAGGCCTTCTTCTGCTCGTCGTCGGTGGCATCGGGACTGACGCCCAGCACCTTGTAGGCATCGTCAAGAGAGTCGCCCTTGAGGTGGAGCATCGAGTCGACCTCACTGACCTGCAGCGACATCCACTGGGCCACCTCGCGCAGGGCCACGACCTCAGCGTCGGCCACGTTGCCGTCGGCCTGGGCTATCATCACGAGGAACGACAGGAGCTGCAGGCGCTGCGAATAGTCCATCTGGGCGGCTATCTGACGGCAGCTGTCGGCGATGCTCTGGCGGTAGGCCGACAGGCCCATCTGCTTCTGCTCCTCAAAGAGGCGCTTCAGGATCTGGTCGCCCTGCTCGGCAGCCACGTCGCCGAAGTTCTGGCGCAGCATCTGGCGCACCAGTTCCATCTCGGAGTGCATGATCCGGCCGTCGGCCTTGATGATATATGATGACAGCACGAGCATCGACAGCAGGAAGCTGTTGCGGTTGCCCTGCTGCTGGCGGGACTGCTGCCAGTCATCGTCCGACGCGTCTGACGACGTGAAGCCGCCGGAGCCGAGGGAGAGCGTGGCCCCGTCGCCGCTGACCGCATCGATCACGGCGCCGATGAGGAATCCGATGAGTGCCCCGATGGGGCCGGCGGCGCTCCATCCCAGGTAGCCGCCAATCCATTTTCCGAAAGCCATTTATTCTTTTTTTATCAAATGAGAAATGAGAAATGGGAAATGAGAAATGTAAATGAAGAAATGATTAAATGGGCTGTGCAGCATTTCTGCATTTTTCATTTACATTTCTCATTTCTAATTTCTCATTTCTAATTTATTCAATACATTTCATCAGGAAGTCGACGGCACCGTTAACGCCAAACTTGCGCACGTTGAGCGTCACGTCGTAGTTGCGCGCGTCCTGCCAGTCGCTGCCCGTGAAGGTCTTCGTGTAGAGCTCGCGGCTGTAGTCGTTGTCGACGATCATGGCGGCGGCGTCCGGCTCCGAGATGTCGTAGCGCGTGGCTATGCGGCGCTTGCGGCAGTCGTCGTCGGCATGGATGAAGATTTTCAGGGCGTTGGGGTGGTCGCGGAAGATGTGGAATCCACAACGGCCGATGATGACGCACGACTCCTCGTCGGCAATGCGACGGATGGCCTCGGCCTGCGCCTCAAAGAGCTGGCGCGACGTCTGGTCGTGCTCCTGTCCGTTATACTCCGCCCCGGCCATATAGGAGCGATAGAACTGCGTGAAGTCGTCGCGCCACAGCGGGTTGCGGGCCTCGATGCGCTCCACGGCGTCCTCGACGGCGCAGAACTTGCGGGCCACCTCGTTCAAAATCTGCTTATCGAGCAGCTTCACGTCGAGCCGGCGTGCCAGCTCGGCTCCGATCTCGTGTCCACCCGTGCCGAACTGTCGGCTGATGGTGATGACAAATTTCTCCTCCTTATTCATAGTCCAAAAGATTTATGTGGAGCACAGGCGGCTCCATGTTTATTTGCTGCAAAGATACTAAAAAAATACGAAACGCCAATGTTTTCCATCATGTTTTTTACTCATTCCTCCGACATGGGGCCTTTCTGGCGTTCGTTCCCGCCCCCTGCTTCGTATATCCAAAACACGAAAAACGGTGCTTTTCGAAAGTAATATAGGGGTATATTACCTTCAAAAAGCACCGTTTTCTGTTTTTTAAGGCATCACAGTTCTTGCAGAGAACTGACGTATTGCGCACACATTTCGGCGCAGCGCTCACCGTCGACGCCGGCCGAGACGATGCCGCCGGCATAGCCAGCCCCCTCGCCGCAGGGGAACAGGCCCTCGAGGCGCACGTGCTGCAGCGTCGCGGGGTCGCGCAGGATGCGCACGGGGCTCGACGTGCGCGTCTCGACGGCTATCATCACCGCCTCGTTGGTCAGGAAGCCGTGAGCCTGACGGCCGAACGTCTTGAAGCCCTGCTGCAGGCGCGTGACGATAGGCTTCGGCAACCAGAAGTGCAGCGGCGACGACACGAGGCCGGGCGCATAGGAGCTCTGCGGCAGGTCGAAGCTGAGCCGCCCGTTGACGAAGTCGGCCATGCGCTGTGCCGGGGCCGTCTGCTTCCTGTTGCCCTGCTGCCAGCACAGGCGCTCCAGCTCCTCCTGGAAGGCCAGAACTTGGAGTGAAGAATGAAAAGTGAAAAGTGAAGAATTTGCTACCGCTCCGCAGGACGATTCTGCAGCAGTAGCAAATTTTTCACTTTTCACTTTTCCCTTTTCACTTAAAATGTCTTCCGGCCTCACCTCGACCACCATGCCCGAGTTGCTCCACTGCGTGCCGCGGCTGGCGGGGCTCATGCCGTTGACCACGATCTGCTCGGGGCCCGTGGCGGCGGGAATGACGAAGCCACCGGGGCACATGCAGAACGAGTAGACGCCACGGGCCTCCACCTGAGTGACGAACGAGTATTCGGCGGCGGGCAGCCACTGGCCGCGCCCCTCGCGGCGGTGATACTGAATCTGGTCGATCAGGGCCGACGGATGCTCCAGTCGCACGCCCACGGCGATGCCCTTCGGCTCAATCTCAATGCCCGACGCCGCGAGGTAGCGGTAGACGTCGCGCGCCGAATGGCCCGTGGCCAGGATGACGGGACCGCGAAATTCTTTTTCATTGAACATTGAACATTGAACATTGAACATTTGCTGCGCCTGCACGCCAATGACCTTCGCTCCGCTATAATAGTCAATGGTCAATGGTGAATGGTCAATGGTCAATGGTGAATGGTCAATGGTCAATGGTGAATGGTCAATGGTCAATGGTGAATGGTCAATGATAAGCCTTGTCATTTTCGTCTGGAAGTGCACCTCGCCGCCACACCTTATTATAGTATTGCGCATGGCCTCGATGACCTGCGGCAGACGGTCGGTACCGATGTGCGGATGGGCGTCGGCCAGGATGTTGGTCGAGGCCCCGTGCTGACAGAACACGCGCAGGATCTTGTCCGTGTTGCCACGCTTCTTGCTTCTCGTGTAGAGCTTGCCGTCGGAGTAGGCCCCTGCCCCACCCTCGCCGAAGCAGTAGTTGCTCTCGGGGGCCACCTGCTGCGTGCGTGTGATGTTGGCCAGGTCCTTCTTGCGCTCGTGCACGTCCTTGCCGCGCTCCAGCACGACGGGCCTGTAGCCCAGCTCAATCAGTCGCAGCGCGGCGAACAGGCCGCCCGGGCCGGCACCGACGACGATGACCTGCGGACGGTCGCTCACGTCGCGATACACGATGGGCTCGAATTCGTCGTCCTGCGGCTCCTCGCCGACGTAGACACGCACTTTCAGGTTCACGAAAATCGTGCGCTGGCGGGCGTCAATCGAGCGCTTCAGGATGCGCACGCCCTTGATCTGGCCGTAAGCCAGTCCCTGCTCGTCAGCGATGTATCGGCGCAGGCTGTCGCTCTGAGCAGCCACCTGCGGCAACACGCGTAATTGGTATTCGTTAATCATATCGTCGGCAAAGGTACGAAAAATAATTCATAACTCAACACTCATAATTCATAATTTATTTGTACCTTTGCAGCGCGAAACAAAAACGAAACGCAAGCATGAAGGTATTGAAATTCGGCGGAACGTCGGTTGGAAGCGTAGAAAGCATTCTCAGTCTTAAGAATATCGTCAGTCAGGAGCAGAAGCCCGTAGTGGTCGTCGTCAGCGCCCTGGGCGGCATCACCGACCGTCTGATAGCCACGGCAAAGATGGCGCTGGCGGGCGACGACGGGTGGCGCCTGGAGTTCGACGCCATGCGGCAGCGCCACATGGACATGGTCGGCAGCCTGTTCACCGACAGCGAGCAGCGCCGCCAGCTGGAGCAGACCATCGGCACGATGTTCGAGCAGCTCCACTCCATTTATTATGGTGTCTATCTGATCCACGACCTGAGCCCGAAGTCGCAGGCCGCCATCGTCAGCTACGGCGAGCGGCTCAGCTCGCACATCGTGGCACAGCTCGTAGGCGGCGTGCGCATGAACGCCCGCGACTTCATCAAGACCACCAAGAAGCAAGGCAAGGACACGCTCGACGCTGAACTGACCTACAGCCTCGTCTGTTCCGTATGTCGCGATATGATCGCGACCAACAAGGTTCTGGTCGTCCCCGGCTTCATTGCCCGCGACCGCGACACCGGCGAGACGACCAACCTGGGCCGCGGCGGCTCCGACTACACGGCTGCCATCATCGCCGCGGCATTAGACGCTGAGGAGCTGCAGATCTGGACCGACGTCGACGGCTTCATGACGGCTGACCCGCGCGTCATCAAGACGGCCTACACCATCAACGAGCTCAGCTATCTCGAGGCCATGGAGCTCTGCAACTTCGGTGCCAAGGTGGTCTATCCGCCGACCATCTATCCCGTCTGCGTGAAGAACATCCCCATCCGCATCAAGAACACCTTCAACCCTGCTCACCCGGGAACCCTCATCAAGCAGAAGATAGAGAACGACCAGAAGCCTATCAAGGGCATCTCGAGCATCAAGGGCACGACGCTCATCACCGTGACCGGTCTCTCGATGGTCGGCGTCATCGGCGTCAACCGCCGCATCTTCTCCGTCCTGGCCGAGCACGGCATCTCGGTGTTCATGGTCTCGCAGGCTTCATCTGAGAACTCCACCTCCATCGGCGTGCGCGACGAGGACGCCGAAGCCGCCGTCGAGGTGCTCAACATCGAGTTTGCCAAGGAAATCGTCACGGGCGCCATGTTCCCCATGCAGGCCGAGAAGGGACTGGCCACCATCGCCGTCGTGGGCGAGAACATGAAGCACACGCCCGGCATCGCCGGCAAGCTGTTCGGCACGCTCGGACGCTCGGGCATCTCGGTCATCGCCTGTGCCCAGGGTGCCTCTGAGACGAACATCTCCTTCGTCGTCGACGCCCGCTTCCTGCGCAAGTCGCTCAACGTCATCCACGACTCGTTCTTCCTCTCGGAGTACAACGTGCTCAACCTGTTCATCTGCGGCATCGGCACCGTCGGCGGCAACCTCATCGAGCAGATCAACTCACAATACAAGAAACTCAAGGACACGCGCCAGCTGAAACTCAAGGTGGTGGGCATCTCCAACTCGCGACGCGCCGTCTTCAACCGCGACGGCATCGACCTGCGCTGCTACAAGGAGGCACTCGACAAGGCCGAGCCCACCAACATCGCAAGGCTCAGGGACGAGGTCATCGGCATGAACATCTTCAACTCCGTCTTCGTCGACTGCACGGCTTCGCCCGATGTGGCCGCGCTCTATCAAGACTTCCTCGACCACAACATCTCGGTCGTCACGGCCAACAAGATTGCCGCCTCGGGGCCCTATGAGGGCTATGCCCAGCTGAAGCAGACGGCCCTCAAGAAGGGCATCAAGTTCCTCTTTGAGACCAACGTCGGCGCCGGACTGCCCATCATCGGCACCATTAACGACCTGCTCAACTCGGGCGACCGCATCCTGCGCATCGAGGCTGTGCTCTCGGGCACGCTCAACTATATCTTCAACACGATCTCGGCCGACGTGCCTTTCTCCGAGACGGTACGCCTGGCCAAGGAAAAGGGCTACGCCGAGCCCGACCCGCGCATCGACCTCTGCGGCAAGGACGTCATCCGCAAGCTGGTCATCCTGACGCGCGAGGCCGGCTACCGCGTGGAGCAGGACGACGTGGAGAAGCACCTGTTCATGCCCGACAGCTTCTTCGAGGGTTCGCTCGACGATTTCTGGAAGGACCTGCCCAAGCTGGACGCTGACTTCGAGGCCGGTCGCCGGGAGCTCGACAAGGAGCAGAAGCGCTGGCGCTTCGTGGCCAAGATGGAGGGCGGCAAGACGAGCGTCTCGCTCGAGGCCGTCAGTCCCGGCCATCCCTTCTACAATCTGGAGGGTTCCAACAACATCGTCATGCTGACTACCGAGCGCTACCGCGAATATCCGATGCTCATCCAAGGCTACGGAGCCGGTGCCTCGGTCACCGCTGCCGGCGTCTTCGCTAACATCATGTCAATCGCTAATATATGAAGCACATCATTATTTTGGGCGACGGCATGGCTGACCATCCCGTGGCTCGCCTCGGCGGCAAGACGCTGCTGCAATATGCACACACGCCGAACATGGACCGGCTGGCCAGGATGGGGCGCACGGGGCGACTCGTCACCGTGCCTGAAGGCTTCCAGCCGGGCAGCGAGGTAGCCAACACGGCCATCCTCGGCTATGACCTCAACAAGGTCTACGAGGGACGCGGGCCGCTCGAGGCCGCCTCCATCGGCTACGAGATGGCCCCCGACGACCTGGCCCTGCGCTGCAACATCATCACCCTCGGCGACGACGGCACCATCAAGAACCACCACGGCGGCCACCTGAAGACCGAGGAGGGCGACCTGCTCATCCGCTACCTCGACGAGCATCTGGGCAGCGACCGCGTGCGCTTCATCACCGGCATCCAGTATCGCCACCTGCTCATCGTCCGCGGCGGCAACAAGCACATCGACTGTGCCCCACCCCACGACCACCCTGGCGAGCCCTGGCGACAGCTGCTCGTCCATCCCGCAGCCACTGTGGGCAGCGGTTCTGCCGCTGCCAATACCTCACGCATGACACCCCAGCAGACCGCCGACCTGCTCAACGACCTCATCATCCGCTCGCAGCAGCTCCTGGCGCAGCATCCCTTCAACGCCGGACGCGCGGTGAAGGCCAACAGCATCTGGCCCTGGGGCGGCGGCTATCGGCCCCAGATGCAGACCCTACAGCAGCTCTTTCCACAGATGAAGACGGGCAGCGTCATCTCGGCCGTCGACCTCATCCGCGGCATCGGCCACTATGCCGGCCTCGACATCATCAAGGTGGCGGGCGCCACGGGCCTCAGCGACACCAACTACGAGGGCAAGGCCGAGGCCGCCCTACGCGCCCTCAGTGAGCAAGACTTCGTGTTCCTGCACATCGAGGCCAGCGACGAGGCCGGCCACGACGGCGACCTCGACCTGAAGCTCAAGACCATCGAAAACCTCGACAGCCGCATCGTAGGCCCCATCTGCGAGGCCACGAGCCGCTGGGAGGAACCCGTCTGCATCGCCGTCCTGCCCGACCATCCGACGCCCGTCGAGGTGCGCACGCACGTCAGCGAGCCCGTCCCGTTCATTATTTATTATAAAGGCATTGAGCCCGACGCCGTCGAGCGCTACGACGAGGTGTCGTGCGTCGCGGGCGGCTATGGTCTGCTGCGCCTGCAGGAATTCATGCAGACGCTGATGACAATATAACCACGGATTACGCGGATTAAACGGATTTTTTATTTTGAATCCGTTTAATCCGCGTAATCCGTGGTAGTGCCCCGAGGGCGAGGACGGTTTCGCCCGTCGGGGAAATGCACTTCTTTACTTCGACTGGTGCTTCAGCCTGCGCATCATGGTGCGCACGTTGCGACGCGCCTTTGCTCCAGTTGCCTTGTTGCTGAGGACGATTTCGACGATCTTGTTCAGGTCTTTGACGGTGATTTCGCCGTCGCCGTCCATGTCGGCATCCGCTCTTTTGAATCCTGTGGGGATAATGCCCTTAATGCGTTCGATAACCATACAGACGTCAGTGATGGAGATTTCGCCGTCGCTGTTCACGTCGCCCATTGTCTTGTAGATAGCGCGCACGGTGACGTTGTTGGGTGACATGTGTATTGGACAATTTGCCCAAGTAGATGTATTATCGCTAATCATGCCGCTGGCATCCTCCACGATCACCCACCGGCGGAAATCACCCCTCCTGGTTTCATCGGGCTCCAGCAATACGTTCTCGCCGCCGCGAATCTCGAGTTTGCTGCTCGTTTTCGTGTCGAGCACTCGCTGGCCGCTGCTGTTGTAGGTGAACGTGGTGGCTACGCCGTCATCGACGGTCAGCGTGTACTTCTCGGGGGTCTTCTTGATGTTGCAGACGGTGACAATCTCTGGGTCAGGGAAGGTGATGTCGATGGTCTCTCCCTCCTTGTTGAGAGTCTTGAACCAGAGACACATGGTGTTTTCTCCGGAGCGGTTGTAAAGCTCGTTATCCAGGATGGGCGTGACGGTGAGCGTCATGCCATCAAGGCTCAGCTCGTCCCAGTCGTTCTCATCCACGACATCGGTGATGGCAACGATGCTGTCGCGGCCGGTAGACCTGAAGGTGATGGTCTGCGACGGGACGGGGTCGCCGTAGGTCCACTCGAAGCGGAGTCGGGTCTTGTCGGGCCGGAGCCTGTAGTCGGGGCCGGTGTAGTCGATGATGCGCGTCTCGACGTGCGTCTCGTCGTAGGCGCAGACGCGCCGCTCCATGCCCTTCACCGTTGTCGTGGCCTCGCGGACGACGTGCCATTCTTCCCAGTCGTGCCCATAAGCTTCTTCGCGCTCGCCCTTCTGGACAAGCTTGTTGCAATACTTGCAATAGAGGTCGTCGTCGTAGCCGGCTCGGGTACAGGTGGGGGGATTCGTAGCATCTACCCATTTCTGGTAATAAGGCCATACTTTTCCAGGATTAGGCGTATATATCTTGTTCTTGTCGTGCAAGCCATGGCGGAGGGGCGTCTTCTCACTCTTGACGGTCTCGCCGCAGCGATTACAAATGAATTCTCCCGTGTAACCATGTTTTGCTTCGTTGGGATAATTATAGAATCCACTTCCATAATATATCGTGCAGTACTCCACGACTTCGGTGCCTGCGATGGGCGTGTCAGGCAGGTCGTGGCCCAGGGCGGGGATGCGAGCGCCTTCCACCAGTACGGTTTCGCAATCAGCGCAGAGCGTGTGAGGCTCGTGGCCGCTGCTGGCGCAGGTGGGCTCCACGCGATCGGTCTGCTTCGTGTTGCCAGTGTGCGTGCACTCTTCTGTGTCGGCAAAGATGATGGCAGGGCCGTCGGGCATTCTGAATTGCGTTGTGCTACTTGTTGCGCGCTGGAATGCTATGCGAGGCAAATCGATGTCGTCATTGCCCCAGGGTACGTTTGTATCGCCCCACCAACCTGTACAGTCATACCATTGTTTGAACTTGACAGGCTTGCCGTTGTGATACGTGTCCATCGCCCTGGCTGCTTTCGGGTCGAACTTGATGATGATTTGTGTGCCTGCTGCAGCGTAGTCCTTGCTGGCTGTGCCGCCTTCTATCATGATAGGCCAGGTGCCGTAGGGGAAGAGCTTGGTTTGCTTGTAGCCGCACTCACCGCAATAGCGCACAATCTTTCCGGCGATGGTATCGGTGCCCTCAATCTTGGCAGCCCTCGTGCATTCCCACATCGGCCATACATGGTCCTCGGTCTTCTTCTCGCCGCAGACCTTACAACTGACTGTGTGCGACGCAGGACCCCATCCGCCCTTCTTCGCGTCTTTTATATACCAGCCATTGGCTCCCAATTCCTTTATTTCGTCCCATGCGTACCAGTCGTGCACGTGTGGCAGTTTGTCGGACTTCACGGTCTTGTAGTAGCCGCAGGCGGAGCAGATGAGCTTGTTCTCACCCACCTTCGTCTCGGTGGCCGGGGTGACGACCTCGGTCTGGTCGAAGACGTGGTCGGCACGCTCGTCGGGGCCGGCGATGCCGCACTTGCAGACGAACCAGTGCTGCGTGACGCTGTACTTCGCGATGTCGAACGAGTGGACGTGATTGGGCTCCACCTTCGGGATGATCTTGGTGTTCTTGTACGAGCAGTCCATGCACTGCTGCTCGCTCAGGCCGGTCTCTTCGGACGTGGCCGGACGTACAAGCGTCCACTCCGCGAAGCGGTGCTTGGACGTGCTCTTCACGGCAGTGCCACAGCCGTAGCAACGGTTCTCGTGCGTCAGGCTGTCCTTTTCCACATAGTGGCCGAATACGTGCTGTGCATTGGCATAGACGGTATTGGTGGTGACACTGCCCTTAGCGTTGCTCACGACACAATAATATTTGTGATAGTTCAGCTTCTCGCAGTCGTCGTGATAGACATACACTTTCAGAGTAGGTGTCTCTGCCCCCTCGGTTGTCTGGAAGTCGAAAAGCTCATTGGGCGCATTTGAGCCATACTGCTCGTACCATTGGTATGTCAGGCCTTCGCCGCCGGCCTTCACCTTGAATGTGGCATAGCGCTCACCGCCTTCGATGTATCGGCTGGTGTTGGTCTTGCCCGTGTAGTCGGTGGGCTGCGTGATGATGTAGGGGCTGCCGTCGGCGGGAGCTTCGACGTAGGAGATGGCGACGATGCCCATCTTGTAGTTGCAGACGGCGCAGTTCACCTGGGCCGTGCCGTTGGTGTGGGTGGCGGCGTTGGGCGCGGTGAGTGTGGTGGGCTCGCCTTCCGAGTGGATGGCCTTGTCCAGGGCGATGCCGCAGTCCTCGCAGACGTGCCAGTGAGCGTTGGCGTCGATGCGCCACGTCGTGCCGACGTTCGTGTGGGCGCAGTCGGCATCGTGCTGGCAGAGCTCGAGGCACTGGTCGTCCTCGTAGCACCAGTGCTCGGCAAAGTCGTCGCTCTCGATGCAGAGGTCGTGGTCGCAGCCCATCGAGGAGGTGTTGTCGGCGCAGCAGTCGAGGCAGAGCTCGCAGATGTCACAGCGGTCCACGGCCTCGTAGCAGTCGCCGCACTGGTCGCAGATGAAGTGGCCGTCGGCATCGTCGTTCGCGGGGCAGACATCGTGCTCGCAGTGCTCGCGGCAGTCCTCGCAGAGGCCGCAGTATTCGCAGAGCTCGCTCTCGTCGAAGCATTCGCCGCAGTCGGGACAGACGTGGTCGTCCCAGTCGGACCCGTCGGGGCAGAGTTCGTGCTCGCAGTGATAGTCGGCCTGACAGTCGGCGCAGAGGCCGCAGTATTCGCACTCATCGTCCTGCGGACACGTGCCGCATTCGGGGCAGAGGTGGTCTTCATACTCGGCCGAGGCGATGCAGTAGCCATGCTCGCAGCCTTCCGACTCGCTGTGGCTGCGGCAACATTCCTCGCAGAGCTCGCAGTCGGAGCAGATTTCGACGCCTACGCCCTCGGTGCACCGGCCGCACTCCGAGCACTTCCAGTCGTTTTCGTCGCAGCAGTGGATGCAGTGCTCGCCGCCGTCAGCACACCACTGCACCTCGTCGCCAAAGCAGTAGCCGCATTCGGGGCAGTGCTCCTCGTAGGAAGCACAGCTCTCGCAGAGGCCGCACTCCGAGCAGATGTCCTCGTCGCACTTGAAGCACTCGCGGCAGTGGACTTGGTCTTCGGCTGCCGCATTCTCCATGCAGGCCGCGCAGATGGCGTGTTCCACGCAGGCATCGCCGCCAGCGGCATCCGACTCTTCACCGCCGATGACCATGCAGATGCCGCACACGTCGCACTGCAGTTCGCTGCAGTCCGTGCAGTGCTGCTCCGCCATCGAGTATTCGCAGTCGCACGCTACGGCGCCCTCGCCGAACAGCTCGTGGCAATAGGCGCAGGCGGGAATCTGACCGGCATCGGCGAGCTCGTCGGCGCAGTCGTAGCAGACGTACTCGTCGACGAGGTTGTAGATGCCGTCGTGATACTCACCGTTCTCAATGCATCCGCCGCAGTACTGGCAGTGGTGCGCGCGGTAGCAGTCGGCATTGACGTCTTCCGAGCAGCTGCCGCAATCCGGGCAGAAGAGGTCTTCGGCTGCAGCCTCTGCCTCGCTGGAGCTTTCGGCATAGATGATGTAGTCGCCGCCGCACTCTTCGCACCAGGCGTGGGCTTCGCCCCAGGTCTCGGTCCATTCCCAGTCCCACCAGGCTGCGGCCTTCAGCAGGGGAAACAATGTAATGGCGATAGCCAATAAGATTTTCTTTTTCATAATGCAATCGTTTTTTATAGTTATTTCCGGCTGCAAAATTACGAAAAAGTTCTGAAAGAGGCTTTGCACAATCGTGCATTGACTTGACAAAATGCGGCATTCTGGTGCAACATTGTGCACATTCGCCTTAAAAAAAATTAAATTGGGCCCTTCGCGTATCTGTTTAGCAAATAATTCGTACCTTTGCATAGCAGTTGATAACAAAAGCATTGCCACAATGAAATACTACAGCACCAACCATGAGGCTCCCATGGCCGACCTGCGCAAGGCCGTCATCAAGGGACTGGCCGAGGACCGCGGGCTCTACATGCCCGAAGAAATTCACCGTCTGCCGAAGGCTTTCTTCGACGACATGCCCACAATGCGCTTCCAGGACATCGCCTTCAACGTGGCGAGCGCCTTCTTTGGCGACGACATCGACCTCGACGGTCTGCAGGACCTTGTCTACGACACCCTGCGGTTCGACTGCCCCGTAGTCCGCGTGAAAGAAAATATCTACACCCTGGAGCTGTTTCATGGACCCACGCTGGCCTTCAAGGACGTGGGCGCCCGCTTCATGGCTCGTCTGCTTCGCCACTTCATTGACCATTCAACATTGAACATTGACCATTCCCATGCGGATGAGAGCAAAGTGCAGCCTAATGGTCAATGTTCAATGTTCAATGCTCAATGCTCAACGGTCAACGTGCTCGTGGCCACGTCGGGCGACACGGGTTCGGCCGTGGCCAACGGATTCCTCGGCGTGGAGGGCATCCACGTCTATGTGCTCTATCCGAAGGGGAAGGTCAGCCCCATCCAGGAGTGTCAGTTCACGACGCTGGGCCAGAACATCACGGCCATCGAGGTCGACGGCGTGTTCGACGACTGTCAGCGGCTGGTGAAGCAGGCCTTCATGGACGAGGAACTGAACGAGCGCATGCAGCTGACGTCGGCCAACTCGATCAACGTGGCCCGCTTCCTGCCTCAGGCCTTCTATTATTTTAATGCAGTGGCAAGAACAAAGCCCACCCCTGTCATCTGCGTGCCCAGCGGCAACTTCGGCAATCTCTGCGCCGCCCTGTTCGCACATGAGATGGGCCTGCCCGTGAAGCGGTTCATCGCGGCCAACAACGCCAACGACGTCTTCTACAACTACCTGCAGACGGGCCGCTACGAGCCGAAGCCCTCGAAGCAGACGCTGGCCAACGCCATGGACGTGGGCGACCCGTCGAACTTCGCACGCATACTCGACCTCTACGGTGGCAGCCACGAGCGCATCACGAGCCTCATCAGCGGAGCCACCTACACCGACGACCAGATCCGCGAGACCATGCGCCAGTGCTACGCCGAGACGGGCTACATCCTCGACCCCCACGGCGCCTGCGGCTACCGCGCCCTCGAGGAGCAGCTGCAGCCCGGCGAGGTGGGCATCTTCTGCGAGACGGCCCATCCGGCGAAGTTCAAGGAAAAGGTGGACGAGATTCTGGGCATCGACCTGCCCATCCCCGAGCGCCTGCAGGCCTTCATGCAGGGCGAGAAGCAGAGCGTCGCCATGACCGGCAACTTCGACGACCTGAAGCGATTCCTCCTGGCCGAAGTTCAATAAAAAAAATTCCGAAAGCGAACGTATAAAAAATCGTTCTGATTCCGTACATCGGTCATGTACGTTTCGTACATCGGTCGTGTACGATTGGTACAAAGCCAATGTACGGAATCAGAACGTTTTTTTATACAGTTCTTTTTTCAGCCTCAGTCGTTGAGCTGATAGGTGATGGTGGTCACGACGCGCAGCTTCTTGATGTGAGGCGTGTTCTCGTCGCGGTCGTCAATCTCGAACTGGCCCTGACCGGCGGTCTGGATCTTGCCCAGCTTCGAGTCGCTGGCCTCGGCAAACTGCTCGGCCGTCTTCTGAGCGTTCTTGATGGCCTCCTCCATCATCTCGGGCTTCATCTGCTGGAACGACGCATAGTCGTACAGTGGATAGCTGCCCTCGATGGCCACGCCCTGCTTGAGCAGCTCGCCCTGGCGGAAGATGGCCTTGTTCACCAGATCCACCTTGCCCGTGGCCACGGTGATGGCGGCCGTGACGATATAGCGGAACGACTTCTGGTTGTCGCCCCATTCGCGGGCCTCAAGGTCGGTGACGGTGGGCGCGTTGACGGTGATCTCGTCAGCGTCGAGCCCGTTGGTCACGAGGAACGACCGTATCTTTCCCGTCTGCACGTTGATGCGCTCATAGAGCGTGGGCAGGTCGTTGCCCGTCTCCTTGGTGCTGATGCTCCACGTCACCTTGTCGGCAGGCACCTCGCGCTCGGCCAGTCCCTTCACGGTGACGTGCCGGTCCTTGTTGGCAAAATCGTTGATGCCACACTTGACTAACCAGCCCAGCAGGACGATGCCCAGGGCCAGAATTACTGATTCTTTGATTCTGTTCATAGCGAATTTTACGATTAAGTTTAACTTACTATAATTATTTTCAACAGCAAATCGATAAGAAAAAAATTTTCAATCCTCAATTTTCAATAAATTCCAAGAACAAGATGGTGAGCACAGCGGTCAGCACCGAGGCGGCCATCGCAGCGGCCATCATGAGGATGGTCGTCAGCACGGCGACCGGCACCGGGGCGCCCCCCATCAGCATGCCGCACAGCAAGGCGGGCATGGCCACCACCAGGGGCGACGCCATCGTGGTCAGCTGCGGCAGCACGGCAGCACGCAGCGCCCGGCGGATGCTGGGTATGAGCGATTCCAGGCGCGTCGCGCCGTTGGCCAGCAGATAGCGGATGTGGGCCTCGGTGTGGAGCTTGCTGCCCTCATAGACCGTCAATGTGCGCGAGGCCGACGTCATCAGCTGGCCCATGAGCACGCCCACGACGGGCACGAACAGGCGGCCCGGCACGCACAGCACCACGCAGCCGGCCAGCACCCCCACCCCGATCAGGAGGCTCGCTGAGAGGGCCATGACACGCTCTTTTGTCGCCACGGCAGCCCGGCGAAGCGTCAGTCCGGTGGCAGCCACGGCCATGGCCACGAGCCACAGCAGGTGGATCCAGACGCTGCCCGACTGCTGCAAGGCCCACACATAGCCGCCCACGAAGAGCAGCTGTCCCAGGGCCAGCAGCCCTGCGCGGCCCATCAGCCGGAACGTCTTGCGGTCAATCAGCCAAAACAGAGCCACCGCGACGAACAGCAACACGCCCGTCAGCACGGCTCCCCAAACATTCATTTCATTGAACATTGAATATTGAACATTGAACATTAAATTCTAAATTTCAATCACTTTGTCGGCAGTGCGCCAAAGGACTTCGTCGTCAGTAGCAAAGACGACAGTGTGTCCTTCGCGGGCCTGAAGGCGCAGATAGTCGGCAGCGGCGGCCGAGGGATGGTCGACCAGCAGGATGGGGCGCCCCAAGAGCACGGCCACCGCCAGCCATCGAGCCTCGTCGGCCGGCAGACCCGTGCGCCGCATCTCCTCAGCCAGCAGACCGTTGGAGATAGGCAGATGGCGGTTGGCACGAAGCTGAAAGACATCCTGCACCGTCGGCGGTTCATAGCTGACCACCTGGCCCTCAGTACGCAGCCCGTCGGGCACGTAGCCCATCAGGGCCCGCAGCGCTCCGGCTGTCGCCCGGTTGAGCGGCTCGCCGTCGACGCTGATATAGCCCACCTGCACGGGCTCCAGCCCCAGCATGGCCAGCAGCCAGCGCTGGCGGCGCCGACGCGTGCCCCCGACGAGACAGGTCGTCTGTCCCGCCTCGGCCATCAGCGAGAGCGTACGCTCCTCGCCGCTGAGCAGCACTTCGTTGAGTTCAAGCATCGGCATTGCGAATGCAAAGGTACAAAATAATTCTTAAATCTTAATTCTTAATTCATAATTATTTCGTACCTTTGTCCCACAAAAACAATCAAAGGAGAAATATGGAACGTAAACCTATCACCTTCGACACTTTCATTCGCGGCATCTGCGTGGCCGCCGTGGCCGTAGCCGTGCTCTGGCTGCTGGGCCGGCTGAGCAGTGTGCTGCTGCCCTTCTTCGTGGCCTGGCTCATCAGCTACCTGCTGTTCCCGATGGTCAGGTTTTTCCAGTATCGCTGCCACATGAAGTATCGTATCGTGGCCATCCTGTCGACGTTCATCGTCGTCGGCGTCGTGGCCACGGGGGTGCTCATGCTCATGATTCCGCCCATGGTCGAGGAGGGCCTTCGCGTCAAGGACATGCTCATCGACTATATCTCCAACGACGCCACGATGAGCAACATTCCGCAGCGCATCCAGCAGTTCATCCACGAGCACTTCACGGCCGACGAGGTGAAGAAGCTGGTCACTCAGGACGGCTTCATCGACAGCATCAAGGCCACCGTGCCGAAGGTGTGGAGCGTCATCTCGCAGTCTATCAGCGTCGTCGGCAGTCTGTTCTCGCTGACGATGATCCTGCTCTACACGCTCTTCATCCTGCTCGACTACGAGGACTTCTCGAAGGGCTGGGTGTCGCTGCTGCCCCACAGCATCAGGCCCTTCGCCGTGCAGCTGGTCAGCGACGTCGAGGAGGGCATGAACAAATACTTCCGCGGACAGGGCCTCGTGGCCTTCTGCGTCGGCGTGCTGTTCAGCATCGGCTTCCTCATCATCGACTTCCCCATGGCCGTCGGCCTCGGCATGTTCATCGGACTGCTCAACATGGTACCCTATCTGCAGACCGTCGGCTTCATCCCGACCATCCTGCTGGCCATCGTCAAGGCGGCCGACACGGGACAGAACTTCTGGGTCATCCTGCTGCTGGCACTGGCCGTCTTCGCCATCGTGCAGACGATTCAGGACACTTTCCTCGTGCCTAAGATCATGGGCAAGGTGACGGGCCTCAACTCGGCCATCATCCTGCTCTCGCTCTCCATCTGGGGCTCGCTGCTCGGTATGCTCGGCATGATTATAGCGCTGCCCATGACGACGCTGCTGCTGACCTACTATCAGAAGTACATCATCCGCCGCGACAAGGGACAGCTCAGCGTTGCGGAAGCGCCTCTAACAACAATTCAACAAGACGGGGAAGGGCGTACTGGTCAACGTCGGTCTCGTCGACCCAGACGTAAGCGTCCGGCAAATGGGGACGCTCCCGGGGCTCCCAAAGATAAAAATCGCAAAGAATGACGCGGTGAGTCAGCACGTGGCGAACATGCTGCTTGAGCAATTGACAATTGATAATTGACAATTGATAATTAGCATCATTGTCAATTGTCAATTGTCCATTATCAATTAAAAGAAAGGGTTCCCACAGCCCCTGCCAGATGTCACCGGCACCACGGCGGCGAAGGGCCGTCTGGCCTTCATACCTGATATAGACATAGGCCATGCGGCGCTCCTTGACCTGCAGTTTGCGCTCCTTCACGGGCAACTGCCCCACCCTGCCCTCGGCAAAGGCTACGCATGAGGCCTGCAACGGGCACTCCGGACAACGGGGCGACTGGGGCGTGCACACGGTTGCTCCGAAATCCATCAGCGCCTGATTGTAGGCGGAGGCCTCGCTCCCGGGCAGCAACGCCTGGGCCAGGGCCGTGAACTCGCGCTTGCCCTGCGTCGTGTTGATGGGCGTGGCAATGCCGAAATGACGGCTGAGCAGGCGATAGACATTGCCGTCGACCACAGCCACGGGCAGTCCGAAGGCTATCGAGCCGATGGCCGCAGCCGTATAGTCGCCGACGCCCTTCAGCTTTTTTATTTCTTCATAAGTCGTGGGAAAGCCGCCCATCTCAACAATCTGACGGGCAGCAAAGTGAAGATTGCGGGCTCGCGAATAGTAGCCCAGCCCCTGCCACATGCGCAGCACTTCGTCCTCGGTGGCCGCAGCCAGTGCCTCGACCGTCGGCCAGCGCCGCATGAACCGCAGCCAGTAGTCCCAGCCCTGCCTGACCTGCGTCTGCTGCAGGATGATCTCCGAGAGCCAGATGGCATAGGGATCCTTTGTCCCGCGCCAGGGCAGTTCACGCCCGTTCTCGCGGAACCAGCCGAGCAGCTTTGCGGCAAAGAAGGAGTTGTCGACCGTCATAGCCTTAAAGCGTTATCGCGTCAGTGAGAACTTCATCGAAATGCCGAAGTCCTGCGTGGTGGTCGGATAACTCGAAGATGACAGCAACGGCGTGTTGGTCTGGCGGTCGTAGTAGGCGGTCAGGGTGAGGAAGCGCGACAAGGTGTAGTCGGCCGAAAGCGAAATCTTCAGGGCCGAGTTGCCGCTCGAGGCCGACGAGACGCCGCTGGCAATGTCGCGGGTGATGGCGGCCTGCTTGCGGAGCGAGATGTCGAGGCGCGTGTTCAGGTCGTGGTTGACGCCGCCGCGCGAGCTGTTCTTCGTGCTGGCGTTCTTCTTGCTGTCGTCTTCTTCAGCCCCCTTCTTGTTGTTCTTCGACTTCACCTTGCGGTGACTGTTGCCCGAGCCGAAGAGGTTGAAGTTGGAAATCTTATAGCCCAGGCCGATGACCCAGTCCTTCGACTTCGACTCGTTGATCTGCACGGAGGTCATCGAGAGGTTCAGGACGCGGGTGGTCTTGTATTCGAGCTTCACCGTCAGGTTGTTCTGCAGGGTCATGTCGACGCCGAGCAGCGGCGAGAAGGCCTCGTTGATTGAGACCGTCGAGACATTGTAGATGCTTGAGGGCGTGTAGCTGCCGTCGGCGGCCTGCACATAGCCGAGGTCGCCCATATACTCCATCCAGGAGCTGTAGCTGGCATAAGAGCCGACGCTGTAGACCGACTTGTAGGCGTGGTTGATGTTGACCGACTTGAAGTGGTCGCGCAGCCACGTGAGCTTGCCCAGACCGGCATAGCGCACCGTCCAGTTCGGCAGCAGGCGCGACAGGGCCGGGAAGATGTCGAGCGACGAGCTGCCGCCCACGGTGTAAGTCGACAGGAAGGCCGGGATGAGCACATCGGCCGAATAGGGGTCGACGGCATTTGCCTTCATCGTGGAGCCGGCATACTGCGCCTCGACGCGGTCGCGGAACTGGCTGACCTTGCCACAGAACTCCTCGAACGACTTCGAGTAGTAACCGTTGTTGGCGTTGCCCATGCCCTCGAGGGCACTCTTGATGGAGATGGTGGTCATGGTGAACGTGCCGCTGTGGGTGGTCGGCGAGCCGACGTACATGAACTGAATGCTCTTGCCGCGGTTGACGGTGCGCGTGGCCGAGAGGTCGATCTTCAGGTCGCGCATAGGTTCGAGCGTCGCGCGGATCTGCAGATCCTCGGTGGCACTGGTGGTCGAGGGTGTGGCGACGCTGTCGTTCGAGAGCAGCCAACCGCGGTCCTTTGCCCTGTCGATATAGCTGTCGCCGGTCAGTCCGAAGGCAAAGTCGAGGCCCGGCGAGAGCAGTCCGTCGCGGGAGCGCTGACCGAACATGTCGCCCACGCTGGGCATGAAGCCTGGCAGGGCCATGGAGTACTGGTTGCGATAGCTCAGGTTGACCGTGCGGAGCATCATCAGGAAGCGGGCCACCTGCTGGGCAGGATTATACCACCACTGGTTGTCGAGCGGTTCCTTGGCCGTGACGCTAATCTTAAGTTGGAGGCCGTTGCCGTTGTCGCCAGCCCCCTTCTTGGTGATCTCGCGCTTGGGATTCTTCAGTTTGGCAACTTTTGCGGCGGGCAGACTGTCGGTTGTCAGGCTGTCGGCAGATGCAACACTGGCGCTGTCGGCAGTGGTGGCGTCCTTCTTCGGCGTCAGACCGGCAAACACCTCCTTCGGTGCCCATACCTTGATCTTATTCTCGTCGACGGCTTTCCACTTCACCGGCACGGTCTTGCCGTCCTTGTTCTTGGCCGTGACGATGAGGCGCTTCGACTTCTTGCCGTGCTGGACGATGACGCTGGAGTCGCGCTCCAGCGAGATTTCCTTCTGGAACGAATTCTTGTTCTTGGGCAGTTGCTTGGCATCGGCATTCGCGCCCTCAGCCTTGTCTGCGTCAGCCTTATCGCCATTTTTCTTGGCCAGAGCCTTCTGGGCTGCCGGATTGCGCTTGTTGTCGGGTTTCTTCGCCGGCTGCTTCTTGAAGCGGTCGTTGGTCTTCTTGAGGAAGGGGATGTGGTTGTAGAGCGTCTCCATGTTGAGCGCCCCGTTCAGGTTGAGGTTGCGGTTGTTCTGGATGGTGTTGCCCAGCGAGGTGCCGTCGTCGAGCTCGGTGCCGCGCAGCCAAGAGTAGGTGGCATTATACGAGGCATCGGCCTTCATCCAGTCGAACAGGGGCAGCTTGTCGAGCGGCAGCTGATAGCTGGCCGTGAAGGTCTGCTGGTAGTCGAGCGGCACACCCCATCCGCGCACGCTCTGCCAGACGGAGTCCTTCCATGCCTGATAGTGGTCGGCATAGAGATCCTTGTTAATCGGCGTGTAGGGCTCCTCGATTTCGGCATGCGTGGCCGACTGGAAGTTCATGTGCAGGTTCTTGGTCAGGTCCCAGCGGATGGAGAAATCGCGGTTCCAGAGGAACTGCTCCGAGAACGACAGCGGCAGGTTGGGATTCTCAGTGTTCTCAAGGTCGCGCTCCTGCAGCTCGTAGTAGTTGCGCGAAAGCTCCGAATTGAAAGAGATTGACTGTGGCAGATAGTTCAGTCCCAGAGCCTTGGGGAACTGCATCCACTTCGACTTTGACTTCGACTTCTTCCAGGGTTCCCAAGTCTTATAGACGGGCGAATAGCTATAGCTGAGCGCACCGCGCCACTGGTCCTCGGTCTCCCAGACGGTGGTCTCGCCGGTGGTCTTGCGGTGGGAGTGGCTATAGCTCAGTCCGAAGTTGGCCGGGTCGATGGGCAGGGGATGGCGCTTGTTCTTGATGCCGACGCGTGCGTTCGAGATCGAGAAGTTGCGCGTGATATGCTTCGTGACGGCTATCGACTCGATGCTGTCGCGCTCGCGCCTCGAACCGGCCGACTCGAGGGCATCGTCGAGCTCCATGTCGGTGTCGAGCGGGTTATACTTGGGGCTGATGTCTTCCTTCGTATAGGAATAGTAGAGCGGCGCCGTCACCTTGGCCTTCTCGGGGAACAACTTGCCCAACTCGAGGTTTGCCGTGACGGAATAGGACTTCTCGGTGTCGGTCGAGCGCTGCATGACGCTCTCCTCGAGCCCGCCGAAGCCGTCGGTGATGTAGCGACCGGTGAGGTTCACGGAGCCGAAGTCGCTCAACTGGACGTTCATGGTACCACTGGCAGCCCAGCCACCCTCGTTGACGGCGTCCTTCAGGCGCAGCTCATTGACCCACACCTCGCCCGACTTGAGCGAGCTGGTCAGGTTGCGCACACCGATGATCATCGTCTTCACCTCGCCGAGCGACGGATTGCCGACGACCGTAATCTTGTTGTTGGGCTTGTCAGGATCGTAGTCAGTGAAAATATCGGTGTAGCTGACCTGTCCGGCGGCACGTGCCTTGTTGCGCTCCTTCTTGAGGGCCGTGAAGATGCTGAGGTCGATGTCGAGCATATTGTCCTGCGGCCACACGAGCGGACGGTCGGAGGGAACATTCCAGCGGTAGGTGCCCTCGGGCGTCAGCTTCAGGGGGATCAGATACTCGTAGTAGTTGCTCTTATAGTCGGAGCCCAGACGGATGAAGACGGCCAGCTGGTTGTCCTCGAGCTGCGTGTTGTTGGGCACGAGGTGGTTGGCATGGACGAACATCTGCAGGCGCTTGTACTGGCGCAGGTCGAGGTTGGTGTTCTTATAGACCGCCTTCGACTCGTTCTGCGAGAGGTTCTTCACCGTCAGGCAGAGGGCCTGCTCGTTGTTCTCGGTGAGTTGCGGCTGCGAGGGGTCGGTGGCACGGCTGATGCCTGGGGGCAGGACGTAGGCCACGGGCTGACGGTCGGTGTTTTCCTCGACGTTGACGGCACTCATCTCGAGCACGCCGGTCTCAGCGCCTGCCGAGGTCTGCAGGTTCTGCTTATACTGGCGCCACTCGCCGCGCACCAGGTCGAGCGAGCCGAAGCGGAGCACGATGGGCTGCTCGAAGCCGGTGAGGAACATGCGCATGAAGCGGATGGAGGTGAAGTCGTTGATAGAGCCCACCTTCTCCTCATACTCAGCGAGCGGAATGCGATACTGATACCAGCGCACGGTGATGGAGTCGCCGTTGCGCAGCTTGGCATTGTAGTCGCGATGGTCGACGATGTAGGAATCGTCCGACTTCATGCCGCGGTTGTAGGCCTGCAGCTCGTCGTCGCTGATGGGAATGCGGTACTGGTAGTAGCGCTCGTATTCGTTGAGCGTATAGTCCTGGTTGATGTCCTCCACGTCGGGGCCGGTCTTGTACGAGGTATCGTACGACTCGGTCTGGTCGTCGCTCGAGGGCGAGTTGCCCTGCGGGTTGTTGATGCGCTTGTAGCGGTCCATGATGGAGCGCTGCTCGCGGTCGTAGTCGGAGCCGCGGAAGTAGTGGTAGTCGTCGCCGGCGGGGTCGTCGCGCCAGGCCTGGATGATGGAGTCGTTCTGCACGACGGCCGAGACGGCGTTGAGCCACTCAGCGTAGGCGCCGAAGGTGCGCTCCTCGTCGTTGTTCAGGCCGTTCAGGCCGACGTCCTGCAGGGGCCGCGAGCCGCTCGTGGTAGCGAAGGCGTAGGTCTGCGTGGCCTGCACGGGAATCTTGCCCCACTGGGTGATCTCGAACGACGAGGTGCCGTCGACGGGCATGCCGCTCTCATAGAACTTCTTGCCGTCGCGGAGCACGTCCTCAGAGACCTCGCCCAGGTTGATGTAGAGCTCACCGCTGTGCTGCGCGGCCGTGCCCTCCTTGCGCGTATAAATATAAGGATCGAGCATCCAGAACTCCACGTACTCGATGTTGGCCTGCTCGAAGTCGGTGGTCTCCAGCTTACGCATCATGCCGCCCCAGCGCGAGGCAGGATTCTTCAGGGTGCCGTCGGCATTGAAGTCGAGCGTCAGGTTGTAGGGGCCGCGCTCTTGCGGGTAGTAGGCCAGGTTGAGCACGGGCAGGGTCGACGTGGCGCCGTTGTAGGTCGACTGGTCGCGGTTGGGATAGAGCTCCTTGACGTAGACCTCGCGGACGTAGTGGTTCGACAGCTGCTCCAGGTCGCTCTTTATGTGTCCGGGCGTCAGGCTCGACGAGCGGCGGGTGAAGATGGGGTCGACGTTATACCATGCCAGCAGGGCGCGCCCGTAGCCGCTCTTGACGGTCTCCTTGTCGTCGTGGTCGGGGAACATCGTGGGCACGCTCGACAGAATCCATGCCTTCGGGTCAGAGACGTCGAGCAGGTTCTTCGTATTCTCGAAGTCGTCCAGATAGGAGGCGTTGTCCTGCGTGCCGTGCGACTTGCCGGCAATGAGCTGCGCGAACTCGCCGGTGAACGTGATCTGCGAGGGCTGCGTGACGTGCAGCAGCGGCAGCCGGTCGAGCATGTTGGTCAGCCACTGCGACTCCTGCTTCCAGTTCATGTTGAGTCCCCAGAGCGTGTTGTTCAGCGGTTCCTCGCCCATGGCCACCTTGGTGACGAGGGCCTGCTCCTGCAGGTGGAGCAGGGTGCCACCGAGCGAGAAGTTCTTGGTGAAGTCGTACTCCCAGTTCATGCCGAGCATCGTCTTGCGCTGCATGCCATAGTCGTTGTTCGACTCGAGCGAGACGTTGACGTTGGTGCCGGCGTCGATGATGCTCTGGTTCAGGATGGTCACCTCACCGGCCGAGTAGTCGACCGAGTAGTCGGAGCCTTCCTGGAGGGTGACGCCGCCGGCGGTGACGACGACGGAGCCCTGGGGCACGTTGTAGGCGCCGAGCGAGATGACGTTGGCGCTCGTGCCCTTATACTGTCCGACGAGGATGAACTTGTCCTTCTCGGCGTTCTGCTTGGCCACCGTCTTCGTCGAGTCATAGAGCTGGTCGAAGCAGTACTTGTCGGCCACGCTGCCCATGCCCTGCTTCTCGAGATAGCCGCGCAGATAGTCGCCGAAGGGCTCGGCCGACGGGAGGAAGATGCGGCCGTTGGTGACGGTGTAGCCGCTGACGAAGTCGAACTGTCCGTTGGCGTGGGGCTTCATGTTGGCGTCCAGGCGGTCGAGGCCCATGACCTTGAGCAGGGTCGTCTGCTTCAGCTGCTCCTCGGGCAGGTAGGTCAGGTAGGTGCCGGTGGTGTCACTCTGGTATTTGATGTCGAGGCGGAACTTCTCCTTCTCGACCTGCGTAGCCAGGTAGTAGACGTTCTTCATCATCAGGTCCCAGTTGCCCTGCGAGGGGTTGTTCGACGTGTTCTTCAGCGACTTCACGAAGAGGCACTTCTGCGTCTGGGTGACGTCGGTCGAGAATTCGCCCACCTGATAGGTCTGTCCGCCGTAGGTATATTCGAAGGCGACGGCCAGCACCTGGTCAGTCTGCAGGCCGGTCTTCAGCGAGACATAGCCGAGGGCCGTGTTGATGGTGTATTCCGAGGTTGTCAGCAGACGTGCGCTCGACAGCTTTTCATAGTCGGTGCCGCCGGTGAGCCACGTGAGCTGTTCGAGGCGGGTGGTCACCTGGTCGACGCTGCGGGCCGAGTCGACCACGCTGACGATGGTTGAATAGACGTCGTTAGCCAGGTTGGCAGGCACCTGCATGCCCGTCGGGCTCCATCGGGGATTGCTCAGCCGCTGGTTCTCGCCGAGGTCCGTGAAGGCCACGATGTTGCGGGTGTTCGACGTTGTTCCCGTCTTGTTCGTCACCCAGATTTCCACGCGGTTGATCTTGATGCCCGTAGTCATGTTGGGCAGCGACTGCATGGCGCGGTCATACTGCTGGCGGAAGTAGTGGGAGAGGAAGAAGTGACGGTTTTCCTCGTAGTCGGCCACGTCGATTTCGAACGGTGTGGTCTGCGTGCCGCCCTTCGACGAGACGCTCTTCGACGTCGACTTCTTCTGCGACAGGACGGTCTGCAGCTTCAGCTTGCCGAACTGCCAGTCGGTGCGCAGACCGAAGAGCGAGGTGGCGCCGTGGACGAGCGAGTTGTTCGACGGGAAGGTCACGTTGCCGGCCTCCACGAGCTTGATGATCTCGTCCTCCTTGCCCTCGTATTTCAGCTTGAGGTTCTTCGTGTCGAAGTCGAAGGTGGCGTCGGTGTTGTAGTTCAGGTTCATGTTCACCTTGTCGCCCACCTTGCCGTTGACCGAGAGGTTGATCTTCTCGTCGAAGTCGAAGGCCGTCGTCTTGCGGTTACGGATGGGCAGCGAGGGATTGTCGATGTTCTTCAGCGTGGCGCCCATCTTCAGCTCGGCCGTTCCCTGCGTCTTCACCCGGACGCCGCCCGGACCGAAGATTTTCTCAGCCGGACCGAGGTCGAAGTGCATGTCGCTAAAGTCGAACTTGTTCTCGCCCTTCGACTTCACGTTCTCGGCGTCCTTCACGCGGAAAAACTGCTCGCGGGCGCGGCGCTCGCTCCACTTCATGTATTCCTCAGGCGTCATCACGATGGGCGCATTCAGATATGAGTCGCCGATCTTCGAGCCGATATAGTAAAGGCCGAGCGAGTCGTCATATTCCACCTCCTGCTTGATATTGTCGGGCATGTGCAGGTCGAGGGCGCTCGAATCGAGATCCTCGACGAGCAAGGGCGTCGTCGGCTGGATGCGCCAGCGCGACGTGAGCAACGAGTCGGGAATCACGTCGTCGTCGACCGCCGTCAGCGCCTTGGGCTGGGCCTTTGGCACCGGCCGCCTGACCTTGGCAGTATCGTTCTGTGGCGTCTGCGTCTGGGTCGCCGCGCCATTGCGAGGCAATGCCGATCGCTGGCCAGCCCGCCGCGGGTCGACCTGTGCCACCGTGGTAAGGGCCACGACGGCAATCAGCATCAGCAATATGTAGACGACGCGCTTCATTGGCTGTGGCTACTTTATCTGCTTGAGCGCCTGCTTGACCACCTGCTCGACGGGCAGCGTGGGCTGTTCCTGAAGAATCTGGATGACGACCTTCTGCGTCGGGGCGGGCGCGAAGCCGAGCATCGTCAGGGCGGCGACAGCCTCATCGCGCACGGCCGTGTCGACGGGCGACTGCACGCTGCCGCCGGCGGGAATCTCGTCGGTGATGCCTAGGGCTACAATCTTGTCGCGCAGGTCGACGATGATGCGCTGGGCCGTCATCTTGCCGATGCCCTTGATGCTCTGCATCAGCTTGGCGTTGCCCGTCGAGATGACGTTGCAGAGCTCGGCGACGGTCATCCCGCTGAGCATCATGCGCGCCGTGTTCGTGCCCACCCCGCTGACGGTGATGAGCAACTGGAACATCTCGCGTTCCTTTTTATTATAAAAGCCATAGAGCACGTAGGCATCCTCGCGAATCGCTTCATAAACATAGAGTTTGACTTCGCGTTTGCCCTGCAGGGCGCTGTAAGTGTTGAGCGAGATGTTCAGCCCGTAGCCCACTCCGGCGGCTTCCACCGTTGCGTAAGCGGGAGTAAGCTCGGCAAGCTCGCCCCTGACATATTCAATCATAATTGTCTTTTTTCGTATATATACAATTATGATAACGCATCAGCCCCCGCAATTATTATGTCTGACGGATTAAATTTGCAAGATTTCGTGTGCGGAAGCGCTGTTTTCGGCCTCGGAGAAGGGGTGTGTCAAAATAAGGTTTGAATTTTGTACATCGCCCATGTACGTTTTGTACATCGGCCATGTACGAATTGTACATCGCCGATGTACTGAATTTAATTTTCTTAACGGTGCTGATACAAGGTGAGTCTCTGGCTGTTACTAGCCTTGGTGGTTTTGATTGCTGTTCTTTTCCTCATTGCCATGCTGGCTATGCAAAGACGGTAGGGGAATATATTTTTACGGTCATTCTGCGTTCGCTCGGCCTAAAAGGACGCTTTGTTTGTAAAGAATTTCCAAAAACTCTCGTTTATTACATCCTTTTTTTGTAATTTTGCCGCAGTTTTATATTAAAGTATTACCAAAATGAAGAAAATCAGAGCAGCCGTAGTTGGCTACGGCAACATCGGGCGCTTCACCGTGGAGGCTCTCCAGGCAGCCCCCGATTTCGAAATTGCAGGCATCGTGCGCCGACAGGGCGCCGAAGGCCGCCCCGCCGAGCTGGCCGGGTATGAGATTGTGAAGGATATCAAGGAACTGAAGGACGTCGACGTGGCCATCCTCTGCACCCCCACCCGCTCGTGCGAGGAGTACGCCCGCCAGATCGTGCCTCTGGGCATTAACACCGTCGATTCGTTTGACATACATACCAACATCCGCGGCTACCGCGAGCGCCAGATGGAGCTGAACAAGCAGACCAAGACCGTCAGCGTCATCGCCGCCGGATGGGACCCGGGCTCGGACAGCATCGTCCGCACGTTGATGCAGAGCCTCGCCCCCAAGGGACTTTCCTACACAAACTTCGGCCCCGGCATGTCGATGGGCCACTCGGTCTGCGTGCGCTCGAAGAAGGGCGTCCGCGATGCACTCTCGATGACCATCCCCAAGGGCGAGGGCATCCATCGCCGCATGGTCTACGTTGAGCTGGAGCCGGGCGCCCGGCTCGAGGACGTGGCCGCCGAAGTGAAGGCCGACCCCTACTTCGCCTCTGACGAGACGCACGTCTTCCAGGTGGAGAGCGTCGACGAGGTGCGCGACATGGGTCACGGCGTCAACCTGGTGCGCAAGGGCGTCTCCGGACTGACGCAGAACCAGCGCTTCGAGTTCAACATGCAGATCAACAACCCGGCCCTGACGGCTCAGGTGCTCGTCAACGTGGCCCGCGCCTCGCTGCGCCAGCAGCCCGGCTGCTACACGATGGTAGAGCTGCCGGTGATCGACATGCTGCCCGGCGACCGCGCCGACCTCATCGAGCACTTGGTGTAAGTATCTGTCACAGGAACTCCTATGACAGCCGCGCAAGGCCGCGCAAAACTAAAATCTCAGTGTGATTTATTAAAATCTCAGTGTGATTTTATAAAATCTCAGTGTGGTTTATTAAAATCTCACTGAGATTTTAGTTTTAGGTACCACTTTTTGACTTCCACATAGTAACAACTGAGATAAAAAAACAGGAGAAAAGTATTGCTAATTCACAAAAAATGATTATCTTTGCCCGCAAGAAAGGATATTAGTATGAACAAACGGATTCTTGACAGCATTAAGCAAGTGCTTGCCATTAGCCTGCCACAAGGCGGGACGGCATTTCTCTATGGGTCGCAGGCTCGTGGGGATGCACGACAAGACTCTGATTGGGACATACTGATAGTGCTTGACAAAGAACGGCTGTTGCCCACGGACTATGACACCGTGACCTATCCGCTGACAAAGTTGGGTTGGGATTTGGGAACAGATATCAATCCCATCATGTACACGAAGAAGGAATGGGAGGCCAGCCGTATCACTCCATTTTATCACAACGTTTTAGAAGATGCAATCGCCCTATGAGTCTGAATGATGAGGATAGAAAGACGATGGTGTCGCTCGAGCTGGACAAGAATGGAGCAGTTGCGTGACAAAGGTGACTACAATTGTATTTTCTCCGTAAATGAAGAAGAATTATGCACAATCGTAGAACCAGCCCACGAATTAGTGAAGGTTATCACGGATTTGATTCAAAAGTAAATAATCCTTTTACACAAAGACTTGCGGTTGCACCTATATTGATATATGATGATAAGGTTTGGGGCCATCACCGATCCTGGTCATTTTGTAACTTTGCACGCTGATTATGACTCGACTTACGCTGACAATCCTCGCACTCCTCATGGCCATGACGGCCTTCGCCCAGCAGAGCGACAACTACCGGTCGCTGTTGCGCAACCGCAACGTGAAGATTACGGAGACCAACCTGCCCATCGTGTTCATCAACGTGGGCGGGCGGATGATCCTGCGCGACGGCTACATCCTGGGACAGATGAAAATCCTGCACAACGGCGACGGACAGACAAACTACGGCGACACCGTGGCCCATCCCGGACAGCACATCGACTACGAGGGATACATCGCACTCAGGTATCGCGGTAACTCATCGTTCGACCAGTCGGACAAGAAGCCGATGGCCTTCCGCACGCTGGAGACCAACGTGCTGCCCGACTACGGCGGGGCGAAAAAGAAGGTCAGCCTGCTCGGCATGGCGAAGGACAACAAGTGGGGACTCATCGCGCCGTGGGCCGACGAGGCGATGTTCCGCGACGTGCTCTCCTTTGAGCTGGCCCGGCCATGGATGGACTGGGTGCCGTCGGCGCGGATGTGCGAGGTCATTCTCGACGGCACTTACTACGGCGTCTACGTGCTCTGCGAGCGCGTGTCGAAGGGCAAGCATCGCCTCGACCTGGACGACCCGACGACGGACGACAACGGCAACATCGTGGCCGACTGGCACGTCTCGGTCGACCATGGCTACGACCCCTACTTCGCTTCAAAGTATCATCCCTGGCAGTCGCTCGACGGTCAGCAGGTGGCCACGTGGTACACCATCAAATATGAATACGGCGACCCCGACGACGACGAGTTCTGGCAGCTGCCGCAGGGCACGCGCCAGGCGCTGACCAGCGAGGTGGAACGGATGGAGGCGTCGTTCCGGGCCCAGAACTGGCAGGATCCTGACGAGGGCTATCGGAAGCACGTCGACCCGATGTCGTTCATCGACTACATGCTGGCCACGGAACTGTCGATGAACATCGACGGCTACCGGCTCTCCACACATCTTTATAAGCACAGCCAGGCGCGCGCCGAACGCGAGGGCATCGACCCAAGATGGAAGCTGACGCTATGGGACTTCAACATCGCGTGGGGCAACGCCAACTACTACGACGGCGACCGGACGGACCGCTGGCAGTATATGCTGAACGTCAACTTCACGTGGGACGACTGCCCCGTGCCGTTCTACTGGTACCGGCTGCTGCAGGACGACGACTACGTCAGCGCCATGAAGCAGCGCTGGCAGCAGTACCGCCAGGCCAACCACAGCGACGAGCGGCTCATGGCCACCATCGACTCGCTGGCCGCACTGCTCACCACCGCGGGGGCCGCCACCCGCAACGAGCAGGCCTGGGGCATCTTCACCAAGAGCTACATCTGGCCCCTGCCCTACTACGCCCACAGCTACGCCGACGCCGTCGGTCACCTGAAGGACTGGGTGGCGCAGCGACTGCGATTCCTCGACAAGCACCTCCTGCCGCCGCGCATCATCGAGACGGAGCCCGTCGACATTGCCAACGGATTCAATGAGGACATCGTGGCCGAGAGCCTGCCCGCCAACCAGTTCACGACGACGGCCATCGACGGTTCGGAGCGGACGTTCTACTCGGCCCTGTTGCGCGGCAGCGGCGGACTGCCCGGCGACAGGCTCATCACGTCGGCTAACGAGCAGGTGCACTATCAGCTGGCGGCCTACACCGCAAACAATGCGCTGACGATGAAAAGCCCCGGCAGCACGGGCACACTGGTGCTGGCGCAGCCCTTGCAGACCAGCGAGCTGTTCGTGCTTGCCACCAGCGGCAACGGGGCGTCAAGGCTGGAGGTTCAGCTGAACTACACCGACGGCTCGACTGTCGCTGCCGGCGATTTCGACGTGCGCGACTGGTCGGTGCGCCAGCCTGAGGGCGACGAGGCCGTCACGGCCCTTGGCAACATCCGGCGCGACAACAACAGCTACAGCTCTGACAACCACTACTGCCTGTTCGACTTCTCCGTGCCGGTCGACGAGGAGCGCATCCTCAAGTCGGTGACGTTCACCTCCACAAACTGGGCTTATGCCTCGGTCATGGCACTGTCGCGACTGGTCGACGACGGATATGCACATATTGAAGGCATTCGACGCCCGACGCCCGCCCCACAGCACATTTACGGCGTCGACGGCAGCCGTCAGAACGAACTGCGTCGCGGCCTCAACATTGTGAGAAGCCGCGACGGCAGTGTCAGGAAAGTGCTCAAGCGATAGGCCATCTACGCACGCGGCGGCAAGCTCTGGAAACGACGCGTGGCCCACACCTGCACCAGGAAGACAAGGCTGACGAGGATGGCCACCTCGTAAGGGGCGACCACAGCTCCACCGAACAGCAGGCGCGACAGCGGCAACACCACCAGCGGCGACACGAACTGGCCCAGGTAGAGCGCGGCCGAGAGCAGCGGCATGACGGTCGTAGCCGAATTCTGGCCGCCCTTGATGCTGGCAATGGTAAGCAGATAGGGCACGCCCACGCCATTGGCCAGTCCGATGAGAGCCGACCCCACGAGGAGCATGCTCACACTGCCCTCCACGTAGCAGGCATAGCCTAAAAGGAACAACAGCGGTGCGGCATACTTCATGTAGCGAGGCAGTTTGTTCATAAGCCATCCAAACATCAGTCCTGCCAAGAAAGCAACCACGTCGAGCCCCACCATGATGGCCGTGACGGCCGTCGGCGTGAGGCTGCTTCGTTGTGCAGCGATGATGGCAAAGTTAGTAGGGAAAACGAAGAAGATGAGCATGAGCAGAAGCATGCCCACGACGGAGGGGTGGAACTTCAGCAGCTGACGGGGCTCGAAGGGACGCCCCCGCTTGTTTGACGAACCTAAGTGCTCGTCGGGCAGATAGTGCAACACTAACAGCAGCGCCAAAAGCCCGAGCAGATAGACCAGGAAGGCACTGCGCCACTCCAACTGGGCCAACAGGCCGGCCAACAGCGTGGCCACCACACCGCCCATCTGGTTCATGGCAGCCGAGAGCCCCATCAGCCGCGCCTGCTCCTCTGGGGGATAATAGAAAGCCAAGAGGCCCGTAGACAGCGGCATGATCAGCCCCACGCTGACGCCCAACAGCGCCCTCAAGGCCAGCAGCACCCAGATGTTGTCGGCCCAATAGCAGCCTGCCCCGGCCACGACGTAGAGCACCAGTCCGACGATGGCTATTGTGCGCGAGCCCCATCGTCGGCTGATCGACAGGAAAAAGAGGTTGGTGATGATGATGAACAGTGCCGGCAGGCTCACGATGAGCTGCACGAGCAGATGGGGAGCCGCAGCGAAGTGCTCCCTGATGATGCCCAGGGCGGGCGCAATGGCCGCACCGGCCATCACCGTGAGCAGCGACATCGACAAGATGGTCGCCGTCACGCGTTTGTTGATCTGTTTCATTTGTTTTTCGTTATGAACAATAATGTTTATGAAGCCCTCACAAGTTGCTCATAACCGGACTTACACGGATGACATTGCACCCGCCACACGTTATTGGTGTCCTCAGCTTCGGCGTGCAAAATTACAAATAAAAAACGAAAGAACGGCGGGTTCTTTCGTTTTTTTATCTTTCCTCGTGAAAAATCATGACTCGGCGGCTGCGAGGACGATCTCGCTGAGCGTCGGGTGGATGTGCACCATCGAGCGCAGCTGGGCGACGGTGGTCTGGCGACACATCAGGGCGCTGACCTCCTGCACCATGTCGGCAGCATGGGCGCCGAAGACGTGGCAACCCAGGATGCGACCGGCACCGGGCTCGCTCAGGAGCTTGAGCATGCCCTCGGTCTCGTTCATGGCCAGGGCCTTGCCGTTGGCACGGTGGAAAGCCTTGCGGCATTCATAGTCAGCGCCGTCGGCCTTCAGCTGATCCTCGGTCTTGCCCACGCAGGCAGCCTCGGGGTTGGTGAAGATGGCGGCGGGCATGATTTCTAAGTGAGAAGTGAGAGGTGAGAGGTGAGAAGTGAGAGGGTCATTTCTCTTTTCTCCTTTCTCATTTCTCATTTCAAGGATATAATCCACGACACGAAGGCCCTGCATCTCGGCTGCGTGGGCCAGCATCTGGCGACCGTTGACGTCGCCGATGGCGAAGATGCCGGGCGCGGTGGTCTCGTAGTTGTCGTCTACCTTGATGCCCATGCGGCCGTCGTACTCGAAGCCAGCATTGGCAAAATGGTCGAAGACGCGCGGGGCACGGCCCACGGCCATGAGCACCTCCTCGGCCTGGACGGTTTCCTCCTTGCCTTTCTTATTCGTAAACGTGACGCCATCGGGGGTGATGGCAGTGACGCCGCACTGCAGGTTGAACGTGACGCCACGCTTCTCGAGCACCTTGCGCAGGCGCTTGGCGATGTCGCTGTCGAGGGCGGGCAGGCACTCCTTGAGGAACTCCACGACGGTCACCTCGGTGCCGAAAGCGGAGAAGATGCTGGCGAACTCCATGCCGATGACGCCGGCGCCGATGATGCAGAGGCTCTTGGGCAGGTGGTCGATCTGGAGCAGGTCGCGGCTGTCGAGGACAGGGCGCGAGGCGGGCTCCTTCAGGCGGAGCTGCTTCGAGACGCTGCCGGTGGCCACGATGATGTGAGGGGCGGTGTATTGCTCGGAGGCGACGGCTGAACCGTCGCCCACACTGACGGTGTGGGCATCAACGAAGCGGGCCTCAGCGCGGACGAGGGTGATGTTGGGATGCGAAAGCAGCGTGTCGATGCCGGCACGGAGCTGGGCGAGCACCTCGTTCTTGCGGTCGATGACCTGCTGGAAGCGGAAGTCGTAAGCCAGATTGTCAAGACCAAAGAGCGATGCTTCCTTGAGCGTCTCAACGATCTCGGCATTGCGGGCGAACGACTTGGTGGGGATGCAGCCCTCGTTCAGACAGGTGCCGCCCACCTGGGCCTGCTCGAAGATGACGACCTTCAGGCCGTGCTGGGCAGCATGAGCAGCGGCGCGGTAGCCACCAGGCCCCGCTCCGATGATAATCAAATCTGTGCTTATCATTTTATTTCAGTTATGTTTCAATTCCAAATGAGAAATGAGAAGTGAGAAATGAGAAATGTAAATGAAGAAATGAGAAATGAGGTTTCGCACTGTTCTGCTACAGGGCATTTCTTCATTTAAACATTTCCATTTCTCATTCCTCATTCCTCATTTCTCACTTCTCATTTGGCCTTTAGGCCTCTTTCAGCTGACGCCAAGTGACGATGGGATGCTTGGCAGCCAGCACGTCGTCGACACGGCCAATGGGCGTCGAGTGCGGGGCCGACTTCACCTCGTCGGGGTTGGTCTTGGCCTCCTCAGCAATCTGGCGCATCACCTGGATGAAGCCGTCGATGGTCTCCTTCGACTCGTTCTCGGTGGGCTCAATCATGAGGCTCTCGTGGAACAGCAGGGGGAAGTAGATGGTCGGGGCGTGATAGCCGTAGTCGAGCAGGCGCTTGGCCACGTCCATCGTGGTTACGCCTGTCGACTTGTCCTTCAGGCCGTCGAACACGAACTCGTGCTTGCAGAGGCCGTCGATGGGCAGCTCGTAGACATCCTTCAGCGACTCCTTGATGTAGTTGGCGTTGAGCGTGGCGAGCGGGCCCACCAGCTTAACGTTCTCGCGACCGAGGGTCAGGATGTAGGTCAGGGCACGCATGACGACGGCGAAGTTGCCGTGATAAGGGCTCACCACGGGGAAGCAGTCCTCCAGGCCCTTGCGCACACCGACAGGACCGGCACCGGGACCGCCACCGCCATGAGGCGTCGAGAAGGTCTTGTGCAGGTTGATGTGCATCACGTCGAAGCCCATGTCACCCGGCCGGGCAGCACCCAGCATCGGGTTGAGGTTGGCGCCGTCGTAGTACATCAGGCCGCCGGCCTCATGGACCATCTTCTGGATGGTGGGAATCTGGCGCTCAAAGAGACCGAGGGTGTTGGGGTTGGTCATCATCATAGCGGCGACGGAATCGCCGTTCACACTGAGGATCTCGCGCAGGGCGTCGACGTCGACGGTGCCGTCGGCGAGCGACTTCACCTCGATGATGTCAAGACCGCAGACGGCGGCCGAGGCGGGGTTGGTGCCATGGGCCGAGTCGGGCACGATGACGAGGCGGCGGGCCATGTCGCCGCGGTTCTCATGATACTTCTTGATGACCATCAGGCCGGTCAGCTCACCATGGGCACCGGCGAAGGGCTTCAGTGTGAAGGCATGGAGGCCGGTGAGCTCGCAGAGCTGACGGCACAGCATGGCGCAGACAGCCTCAGCACCCTTGACGGTCTCAGCGGGCTGCAGGGGGTGCAGTGCCGAGAACTGCGGCAGGGCGGCCATCTCCTCGTTGATCTTGGGATTGTACTTCATCGTGCAGGAGCCCAGCGGATAGAAGCCGTTGTCGACACCGAAGTTGTTGGCCGACAGGTTGGTATAGTGGCGCACGACGGTCATTTCGTCGCACTCGGGCAGCTCGGCGTCAGCCTTGCGGCGCATCGAGGCGGGAATCTCATAGTTGCCGAAGCGGTTCTTCGGGAGCGAATAGCCGCGGCGGCCAGGCTGTGAAAGTTCGAAAATCAGGTTTCCGTATAACTTGTTGTTCATTGTTTCTTCTATTTGGGGCTGCAATGATATTGCAGCATACGGGACAAGAGGGTTTGGTTAGGCAATGAGGGCAATGAGACGGTCGATTTCTTCTTTCGTGCGCTTCTCGGTGACGGCGAACATCAGCTGGTCGTCGGCCACCTTAATGCCGCCGAAGATGCCATTCTCGACGAAGTGGCGCTGCAGGGCGTCGACGTCGCCGTCGTAGCGGACAACGAACTCGTTGAAGAAAGGCTTATCGTAGACGAGCGCGAAGCGGCCCGTGGCGACAAGCTTCTCGCAGAGATAGTGGGCACCGGCGTAGCTCAGTTCAGCAGCCTCCTTGAGGCCCTGACGCCCCATCAGCGAGCAATACATCGTGACAAAGAGGGCCATGAGGCTCTGGTTGGAGCAGATGTTCGAGGTAGCCTTCTGGCGACGGATATGCTGTTCGCGGGCCTGCAGGGTCAGCACGAAGGCGCGCTGGCCGCGGTTGTCGAGCGTCTTGCCGACGATGCGGCCCGGCATCTTGCGGATGAGCTTCTCCGTGCAGCACATGTAGCCCACGTAGGGACCGCCGAACTGCATGGGAATGCCCAGCGACTGACCGTCGCCCACGGCGATGTCAGCGCCCAGCTCGGCCGGCGTCTTCAGCACGGCGAGGTCGGCAATGATCGAGTTGACGACGAAGAGACCCTTCTGTGCATGGATAGCATCGGCAAAGCCGTCGTAATCCTCCACGATGCCGAAGTAGTTAGGCATCTGGACCATGACGCCGGCATACTCATGGGGATGTAGGTTGAGCAGGTTCTGTAGGTGTTGTAGGTCGGTGACGCCGTCCTTCTGGGGAATCACTTCGAGATCGATGCCGTGGAAGTGAGCGTAGGTCTTCATCACCTCGACGGTCTTCGGGTCGACGGTCTCGCTGACAAGGAAGCGCTGCTGCTTCTTGCCGGCGGCGACGGCCATCATCATGGCCTCAGCCGAGGCGGTGGTGCCGTCGTACATCGAGGCATTCGAGATGTCCATACCCGTCAGTTCGGTCATCATCGACTGGAACTCGAAGATATAGTGCAGGGTGCCCTGCGAGATCTCGGCCTGATACGGCGTGTAGCTGGTCAGGAACTCCGAGCGCTGCAGCAGGTTAGGGATGACGGAGGGCGTGTAGTGGTCGTAGACGCCGGCACCGGCGAAGCAAGTGAGCGGCTGGTTCTGCTGTCCGAGCTGCTCAAACAGCTGGCGCACCTCCACCTCGCTCATCTCCTCAGGCAGCTGGTAGTCGCCGCGGAACTTCACCTCCTCGGGCAGTTCGGCGTAGAGATCCTCAAGGCCCTTGATGCCGATACGCTCGTACATGGCCTTGAGGTCAGCCTCGGTATGGGGGAAGTACTTAAAGCCCACCCCCGTCCCCTCCCCAAGGGAGGGGTGATTGGTTACTTTGTCCATTTCTTATATTTCTTTAGAGTATATAAAGCCCCTCCCTTAGGGAGGGGTTTGGGGTGGGCCTATTTCTCGCAGAATTGTTCGTAGGCAGCTGCGTCCATCAGGTTGTCGAGCTCAGTCTTGTCGCTGAGTTCCACCTTGATGATCCAGTTCTCATAGGGATCCTCGTTGACGAGCTCGGGCTTGTCCTCGAGGGCCTCGTTGACCTCGACGACGGTGCCGCTGACGGGCGAGATCAGGTCGCTGGCAGCCTTGACGCTCTCGACGGCGCCGAAGTCCTCGCCGGCCTCCACCTCGTCGTCGACGTCGGGCATGTCGACGTAGACCACGTTGCCCAGTGCATGCTGAGCATAGTCACTGATACCGATGAAACCGAATTCACCTTCCACTTTCACATACTCGTGCGACTCGCTGTAATAGAGTCCTTCAATAACTTTTGCCATTGCTTTTACTTTTTTTAGCCCCCTGACTTAGGGGGCTTATGTTACTTCTTATAGTGCTTATCGTAGAAGCGTTTCTTGACGACCACGCCGGGGAACGTCTTCTTGCGGATCTGGACGCTCAGCTCGGTGCCCAGCTTGGCGTGGGCGGCGTCGACGAGGGCCATGCATACGCTCTTGTCGCTGCTGATGGAGTGATAGCCGGTGGTCACCTCGCCCACCTTCTGGCCCTCGAACAGCACGTCGTAGCCGTGGCGGGGGATGGCCTTGTCAGCGAGCTCGATGCCGATGACGCGCTGCTTCGGGCCCTCGGCCTTCTGCTGCTGCAGGGCCTCCTTGCCGATGAACTCGTCCTTGTCGAATTTGCAGAACATCGACAGGCCGGCCATCACCGGGGTGATGTCCTGCGAGAGCTCGTCGCCGTAGAGCGGCAGACCGACCTCGAAGCGCAGGGTGTCGCGGCAGCCCAGTCCGCAGGGCTTGCAGCGTCCGCTCTGGATGAGCTTGTCCCAATATTCGTTGATCACGTCGGGCGTGGCATAGATCTCGAAGCCGTCCTCGCCCGTATAGCCCGTGCGGCTGATAAGAGCCCCCCCTACGGCCCCCGAGGGGGCTTCTATAGTTTCCCCCTCGGGGGAAGAAAGGGGGGCTGCGGTGTAGAACTTCAGCTCCTTGCACTCGAGGCCCAGCACCTCCTCGACGACCTTCTCGGCCTCGGGGCCCTGCACGGCCAGCTGACCGTAGTGCTCGCTCAGGTTCTGCAGGTCGATGTCGAAGCCCTTGGCCTGGTCGAGCATCCATGCCCAGTCCTTGTCGATGTTGGCAGCGTTGATGACGAGGAAGAAGTCGTTCTCCTTCATGCGATAGACGAGCAGGTCGTCGACGGTGCCGCCGTTCTCATAGCACATCATGCCATAGAACACCTGTCCGTCGGGGGCGCCTTTTACGTCGTTGGTGAAGATATGCTGCACGTAGCGCTCGGCGTCGGGACCCTTGACCGAGACCTCGCCCATGTGGCTCACGTCGAAGACGCCGCAGGCCGTGCGCACGGCCACGTGCTCGTCGGTGATGTTAGTGTACTGAATAGGCATCTCGTAGCCGGCGAAGGGCGACATGAGTGCGCCGAGGGCTACGTGTTTGTCGTAGAGACAAGTGCGTTTGTTTTCCATACTTTAGTTTAATTATTGCAATAACAGGTTGATAAATTCTTCGCGGTTCAGGTTGCGGACGACCGTGTCGATCCGTTCGGGCAGGGCGGCCGCCAGGGCCTCGCGCTCCAGCCGGACGCCGCGCAGCCGGGCCAGCAGGGCGTCGATCTCGCCCACGAGGAAGTAGTCGCCGACGAGGTTCAGGCTGCGGATGACGCCGTTCTTCAGCTCCAGTCGGGCCTCCATCTCCCCCACCCCCTCGATGCGGGCGTGCTTGACGACGGTGTACTTCGGGTTGTTGCCCAGGATGAACTCGTCAGTCAGGTATTCGCGCTCAATCTCCTCAATGCCCCGCACGTCGGCCTCCGTGAGGAGGATCTCGCCGTCGCACAGGTGCTCGCGCACGAACGCCTTGAACTCGTCAAGTGTCAGCGTGGTGTAGTCCTTCAGCAGGGCGATGTGCTGGCGCACGCTCTGCACCCCCTTCGAGACGAGCTTCTCGTCCGAGGGCGTGATGGCGCCCACCATGTTCTGCATGTCGGTGTCGTAGAGCATCGTGCCGTGGACGATGCTGCGGCCTGGAATGTGATAGAAGGCATTGCCCGACACCTTGCGGTCGCCGATCATCACGTCGTTGCGCCCCGACGAATGGGCATCGACGCCCATCCTTTGGAGCACCAGCACCACCATATTTATATAGCGGTTATAAGTCAGGTTGACATTCTCGCTTTTGGTGATATAAGAGAACATCACGTTCGACATGTCGGCATAGACGCAGCCACCGCCGCTCTTGCGCCGGTAGGTCTGGATGCCGTGCTCGCGGCAGTAGTCGAGGTTCACCTCAGCCTCGATGAGCTGGTTGCGGCCGAAGATGACGCTGGGCTTCACTTGCCACATGAAGAAGAGGTCGTCCTCATCGATGTGGCGGGCGACATATTCCTCCATGGCCAAATAGAACGAGAGGCGCCTCACTTTGTCCTCGGGCAGTGCGATGTACTTCATACGTATTTGAGAGCTAACTGAGGTGCAAATTTACGTATAAAAAACGGAAGTACCAAACATTTCCGCTAAATCTTTGTTAAAATGTCTGCGACCTGACTGTCGCCATTCTGCCAAGAAGCCGTCAGTCTTCTGTCAGGAACGGCAGCACAAAACTAAAAAACGGCAACACAAAACTAAAATCTCAGTGTGATTTATTAAAATCTCAGTGTGATTTTATAAAATCTCAGTGTGGTTTATTAAAATCTCAGTGTGATTTTAGTTTTATGTACCACTTTCGTGACAAAAAAAGTAGCGGTTTCGTTTTGCCATGTGCGCGAATCTTTGTAACTTTGCACCCAAATGACATCTAATAATGGAAGAGCAAAAGAACTTTGAACTACTCAACCAGATAAACTCACCCGCCGACCTACGCCGGCTCACGACCGACCAACTGCCACAGCTCTGCGACGAACTGCGGGAGGACATCGTGCGCGAACTGTCGGTCAATCCGGGGCATCTGGCTTCCAGCCTCGGCGTCGTGGAGCTCACCGTAGCCCTCCACTACGTCTACAACACGCCCGACGACCGCATCGTCTGGGACGTCGGCCATCAGGCCTATGGCCACAAGATCCTGACGGGCCGCCGCGACCGCTTCTCGACTAACCGCAAGCTCGGCGGTCTGCGCCCCTTCCCCTCGCCCGAGGAGAGCGAATACGACGCCTTCATCTGCGGTCATGCCTCGAACTCGATCTCGGCCGCACTGGGCATGGCAGTTGCCGCTGCGAGAAGTGAGAAGTCGGAAGTGAGAAGTGAGAAGTCGGAAGCGAGAAGTGAGAAGTGTATGAACCGCAAAGTGGTGGCCGTCATCGGCGACGGCGCCATGTCGGGCGGACTGGCCTTCGAGGGCCTCAACAACGTGTCGCAGAGCCCTAACGACATGCTGATCATCCTGAACGACAACGACATGTCGATCGACCGCTCCGTCGGCGGCATGAAGGAATATCTGCTCGGACTGAGCACCAACGAGACGTACAACGCCGTGCGCTTCAAGGCCGCCCGCTGGCTGGCATCGAAGGGCATGCTCAGCGAGGCCCGCAAGCAGGGCATCATCCGACTGTCGAACGCGCTGAAGAGCGCCATCTCGCATCAGCAGAACATCTTCGAGGGCATGAACATCCGCTACTTCGGGCCCTTCGACGGCCACGACGTGCGCGAGCTGGTGCGCATCCTGCGCCAGCTGAAGGACATGAAGGGCCCGAAGCTGCTCCACCTGCACACGCAGAAAGGCCACGGCTATGCCCCCGCCGAGCACTACACGCCCGTGTGGCACGCGCCCGGCAAGTTCGACGCTGAGACGGGCGAGCTGCAAAAGAGCAACAGCGACGGGCAACCGCCGAAGTTCCAGGACGTCTTCGGCGAGACGCTCCTCGAGCTGGCCCGCCAGAACCCGCGCATCGTCGGCATCACGCCCGCCATGCCCACCGGCTGCTCGATGTGCATCCCGATGCGGGAGATGCCCGAGCGCATGTTCGACGTGGGCATCGCCGAGGGCCACGCCGTCACCTTCTCGGCCGGCATGGCCAAGGACGGGCTGCTGCCCTTCTGCAACATCTACTCGGCCTTTGCACAGCGTGCCTACGACAACATCATCCACGACGTGGCCATCCTCCGGCTGCCCGTCGTGCTCTGTCTCGACCGCGCCGGGCTCGTCGGCGAGGACGGCCCCACGCACCACGGTGCCTTCGACCTGGCCGCCCTGCGCCCCATCCCCAACCTGACCATCTGCTCGCCCATGGACGAGGCTGAGCTGCGCCGCCTGATGTACACGGCCCAGCTCGACGGCCAGGGCCCCTTCGTCATCCGCTATCCGCGCGGCCGCGGCGTGCTCGTCGACTGGCGCTGTCCGCTCGAGCCCGTCGAGGTGGGCACGGGCCGCTGTCTGCACGAAGGCGACGGCGACGTGGCCGTACTGACGATTGGGCCGATTGGCAATGACGTAGAGGACGTACTCAGAGCCCCCCTTTCGCCCCCCGAGGGGGGCACAATAGGCAGCATATCTATAGAAGCCCCCTCGGGGGCCGTAGGGGGGGCTTCCCACTTTGACATGCGCTTCCTCAAGCCCCTCGACGAGAAGATCCTGCATGAGGTGGGCCGCCGGTTTAAGCGCATCGTCACCGTCGAGGACGGCGTGCGCAACGGCGGACTGGGCTCGGCCGTCATGGAGTGGATGTCCGATCACGGCTACAACGTGCCGGTCACACGCCTCGGCCTGCCCGATGAGTTCGTCGAGCATGGCACGGTCGCAGAACTGCGTAAGATTGTAGGTCTGGATAAGGATTCAATTAGAAAAGCTATAGAAGCCCCCTCGGGGGCAGTAGGGGGGGCCACATCATGAAGATAGTCATTGCCGGCGCAGGCGCCGTAGGAACCCATTTGTCGAAACTGCTGTCGACGGAGAACCATGACTGCGTGCTCATCGACGACGACGAGGAACGGCTCGCCGGCGTCGACTCCAACTACGACATCATGGCCATATGCGCCTCGCCCACGAGCATCAAGACGCTCAAGGACGCCGGGGCCGGCTCGGCCGACCTGTTCGTCGGCGTCACCCGCTTCGAGAGCCGCAACATCACGGCCTGCGCCATGGCCAAGGCCCTGGGCGCGAAGAAGACCGTTGCCCGCATCGACAACTACGAATATCTGCTGCAGCAGAACCAGCCGTTCTTCAAGAACCTGGGCGTCGACTCGCTCGTCTATCCCGAGGTGCTGGCCGCGCAGGACATCATCACCGGTCTGAAGATGTCGTGGGCCCGACAGCGCGTCGACATCCACGAGGGCAAGCTCACCCTGCTCGGCATCAAGCTGCGCGAGGGCTGCGAAATCCTCAACCAGCCCCTGAAGGACCTCTGCGGCCCGGACGACCCCTACCTGGTCGTGGCCATCAAGCGCGGCGGCGAGACCGTCATCCCCGGCGGTATGGACGAGCTGCGGCTGCACGACCTGGTCTACTTCATGACCACGCCCGACTATATCCCCTACATCCGGCAGATTGTCGGCAAGGAGCACTATGAGGACGTCCACAACGTCATCATCATGGGCGGCGGCAAGACGGCCGTGCGCGCCGCGCTGACCATGCCCGGCGACATGACCCTCAAGATCATCGAGGCCGACGCCGACCGCTGCGAACGGCTGAACCAGCTGCTGACCGACACCGACACGATGGTCATCCACGGCGACGGCCGCGACCTGGGACTGCTCAGCGAGGAGGGCATCAAGCACACGCAGGCCTTCGTCGCACTGACCGGCAATGCCGAGACCAACATCCTGGCCTGTCTGACGGCCAAGAAGCTGGGCGTGCGCAAGACGGTGGCCATGGTCGAGAACCTCGACTACGTCTCGATGGCCGAGGGCCTCGACATCGGCACGATCATCAACAAGAAGACGGTGGCCGCCAGCCACATCTTCCAGATGATGCTCAAGGCCGACGTGCGCTCCATGCGCTCGCTGATGATGGTCGACGCCGACGTGGCCGAGTTCGTCGCGGCCGAGGGCTCGCGCGTCACCCGCAACCCCGTGAAGTCGCTGGGCCTGCCCTTCGGCGTGACCATCGGCGGACTGGTGCGGCGCGACAAGGGCATGCTCGTCAACGGCAACACGCAGATTGAGGCCGGCGACAGCGTCATGGTGTTCTGCCATAAGCACACGCTCAGCAAAGTCGAGAAATACTTCAAGAAGCAAACATTATGGTGAAGTGAGAAGTTAGAAGTGAGAAGTGAAAAGTGAAAATTGAGAAGTGAAAAGTGAAAAATGGTAAGTTGGAAGATTATATCGAAGATTATCGGGTCGCTGCTGTTCATTGAGGCATTCTTCATGGCCGCATGCCTGGTCATGGCCTTCGGCTACGGCGAGGACGACACGATGGCCTTCATGATGTCGACCGCCTTCACGTTCGGTTCCGCTTTCCTGCTCCTCTTTTTCGGACGGGGCGCCGAGAACGCCCTCTCGCGCCGCGACTCCCACGTGGTGGTCACGCTCACGTGGATTGTCTTCTCCTTCTTCGGCATGTTCCCGTTCCTCATCCACGGCTCGCTGCCCCACGTGGCCGACGCCTTCTTCGAGACCATGTCGGGCTTCACCACCACCGGCGCCACGGTCATCGACGACGTGGAGCGACTGCCTCACGGTCTGCTGTTCTGGCGCTCGCTGATGCAGTGGATCGGCGGCTTGGGAATCGTGTTCTTCACCGTCGCCCTGCTGCCCCAGCTCGTGGGCGGTTCGGTCAAGGTGTTCGCCGCCGAGGCCACGGGCCCCATGCGCTCGAAGATGCACCCCCGACTGTCGACCACGGCCAAGTGGATATGGTCGATCTACACGCTGCTCACCGTGGCCTGCGGACTGTCGTTCTGGGTGGCAGGCATGGACTGGTTCGACGCCGTCAACTACGCCATGTCGACCACGGCGACGGGCGGTTTCTCAACGCACAACGGCACCATCTTCCTGGCCTCGCCGCTCATCGAGTATCTGGCCATCCTGTTCCAGTTTCTGGCCGGCATCAACTTCACCTTATTATATTTAAGCATCTTCAAGCTGCGCATCGGCACCCTGCTGCGCAACTCCGAGTTCCGCTTCTACCTCATCACCATCCTGGTGGCCACGATGTGGATCATGTACCTGCTCACGACCCGGATGGACTACTCGCTGGAGCGGGCCTTCCGGTCGAGCTTGTTCCAGGTCGTCTCGTTCATGACCACGACGGGCCTGTCGAACACCGACGCCGGCGCCTGGCCCCACGTCACGTGGGTCATCCTCGGCGTGCTCATGTTCACCGGCGCCTGCGCCGGCAGCACGACCGGCGGTTTCAAGAGCATCCGCGTGCTCATGCTGGTGCGCGTGCTGAGCAATGAGTTCCGCCATATCCTCCACCCCAACGCCGTGCTGCCCGTGAAGCTCAGCGGACAGAGCATCCCGCAGTCGAAGCTCGTCTCGCTGCTGGCCTTCTTCACCATCTCGATAGTCATGGTCGGGGGCGTCACCACCATCATGGCGGTCAGCGGCGTCGACATCACCAACGCCTTCACCATCTCGCTGAGCCTGTTCAGCAACGTCGGTGCGGGCCTTGACACCAACATCGGGCCGCAGATGTCGTGGGCCGACCTGTCGCAGGGGCTCAAGTGGCTGTGCGCCGCCCTGATGCTCGTCGGCCGTCTGGAAATCATGACCGTGCTGGTGCTGTTCACCCGTTCATTCTGGAAAGAAAACTAAAAACAAGCCCCTTAACAAATGGAAATACTGAAATTCGAGCCGCTGCTGAAGCAGACGCTCTGGGGAGGCGACAAGATCATCCCCTTCAAGAACCTCGATGCCGACATGGAGAACGTCGGCGAGAGCTGGGAAATCTCAGGAGTCAAGGATAACGAAACCATCGTGGCCGACGGCCCGCTGAAGGGCTGGAAGCTCAACGACGTGGTGCGCCGCTACGGGGCCGAGCTCGTGGGCCGCGACAACTATGAGCGCTTCGGCGACGAGTTTCCGCTGCTCATCAAGTTCATCGACGCCCGCCAAGATCTCTCCATCCAGGTGCACCCCAACGACGAGACGGCCCGCCGCCAGGGCCGCGAGCGCGGCAAGACCGAGATGTGGTATGTAGTAGCCCCCCCTTCGGCCCCCAAGGGGGCTACAATAGACAGCAAAACTATAGAAGCCCCCTCGGGGGCCGTAGGGGGGGCTTTGTATTGCGGTCTCAAGCAGCAGATCACGCCCGAGCAGTATAAGGCCATGGTCGAGGCCGACACCATCACCGACGCCCTGGCCCGCTACGAGGTTCATGAGGGCGACGTCTTCTTCATCCCCGCTGGCCGCATCCATGCCATCGGCGCCGGCTGCTTCGTGGCCGAGATTCAGCAGACCAGCGACGTCACCTACCGCATCTACGACTTCAAGCGGCGTGACAAGCAGGGCAACTATCGTGAGCTTCACACCGAACTGGCCGCTGAGTCCATCGACTACACCGTGCTCAGCGACTACCGCACGCACTACGACCAGCGGAAGAACAATCCGCAGACCGTCGTGCGCTGCCCCTACTTCACCACCTCGGTCTACGACCTGACCGAGCCCATGACGATTGACTACTCGGAGCTCGACTCGTTCGTCATCCTCATCGGCGTCGGCGGCGAGGGCACCCTCACGGCCGACGGCCAGCAGGTCAGCCTGCGCGCCGGCGAGACCGTCCTCATCCCCGCCACGACGGCTGAGGTGAAGGTGAAGGGCACGGTCCGCTTCCTCGAGACCTTCGTCTGAAAATCATTTCTTTTCTACCACGGATTTCTCGGATTTAACGGATTATTGTCCTTCAGCAATGAGGCTTGACAATCGCTGTTTGTCAAAAGTCTGAGTTTTGTACATCG
>JAFTGI010000101.1 GCA_017458195.1 Prevotella sp. | reverse complement strand
CGGGGGCAGAAGGGGGGGCTCCTTTCGGCACCTCTCCCTGATACACAATCTCACCTCCCAGGCGGCCGGCGTCGGGGCCAACGTCAATGAGGTAGTCGGCGGCGCGGATGATTTCCTCGTCGTGCTCGACGACGACAACCGTATTGCCCAGTGCCTGCAGCTCCTTGAGCACATGGATGAGGCGGGCGGTGTCGCGCAAGTGGAGGCCGATGCTTGGCTCATCAAGAATGTAAAGCGAGCCGACGAGGCTTGAACCGAGCGACGTACAGAGGTTGATGCGCTGGCTCTCGCCGCCCGAAAGCGTGTTCGAGAGCCGGTTGAGCGTCAGGTAGCCAAGGCCCACGTCGAGCAGGAATCCCAGACGCGAGCGGATTTCCGTCAGCAGACGGCGGGCCACCTCGGCATCATGCTCGTCGAGCTCCAGACGGTTAAACCACTCTGCCAGCCTGACGACGGGCATCTCGACGAGGTCGCTGATGGAGCGGCCGTCAATCTTGACATAGTCTGCCTCTGGCTTCAGGCGCGTGCCGTGACACGAGGGCAGACGGTCTTGCCACGATAGCGGCTCATCATCACGCGATACTGGATCTTGTATTGGTTCTCCTTCACCATCTGGAAGAACGCGTCGATGCAAGGCCGGTCGTGCAGGTCCTTGTGGCGGTCGCTGGGCAGCCCGTGCCAGAGCTGGTCGCGCTGTTGCTGGGTCAGGTTGTAATAAGGCTCAAAGATGGGGAAGTCGTCCTTGGCGGCATGCTGGATGAACCAGTTTTTCCATTCGCCCATCTTCTCACCGTGCCAGCAGACCACACAGCCGTCGTAGACGGAGAGCGACGTGTTGGGGATGACGAGATGCTCGTCGATGCCGATGATGCGGCCGAAGCCCTGACACTCAGGGCAGGCGCCAACGGGCGAATTGAACGAGAAAAGCTGGTCGGAAGGTTCCTCAAAGGTCATACCGTCGGCTTCGAAGCGCGTTGAGAAGTCGTAGCAGAGGCCTGACGGCAGCACCATCAGGCGCAGCTGGCCCTTGCCCTCGTAGAAGGCCGTTTCAGCCGAGTCGACCAGCCTGGCGATATTGTCCTTCGAGTCGTCGGCCGACAGACGGTCGATGACGAGATACCCCCCAGGCAAAGCCCCCCCTACGGCCCCCGAGGGGGCTTCTGCTGTTTTGTCGGTGGAGAGCGAAGCGAGATAGTCGTCGATACGGACTATTGTAGCCCCCTCGGGGGCTGAAGGGGGGGCTTGGGGGGCTACCATCCTGCTGTATCCCTGCAGGATACAAGCCTTCAGCTGCTGCTCCACGGTGCGTCCCTCGGGCACGATGAGCGGGGCCATGACGATGAACTTCGTGCCGCGCGAGAACTCGAGCATCTTCCTCACGACGTCCTCGGTGGAGTGCTTCTTCACCTCCTGGCCGCTAATGGGCGAGTAGGTGCGCCCGATGCGGGCAAAGAGCAGCCGTAGATATTCGTAGATCTCCGTCGACGTGCCGACGGTAGAGCGCGGATTGCGGGCAATGACCTTCTGCTCGATGGCGATGGCGGGCGGAATGCCGCGGATGAAGTCGCACTCGGGCTTGTTCATGCGCCCCAGGAACTGGCGGGCATAGCTCGAGAGGCTTTCCACGTAGCGCCGCTGGCCCTCGGCGTAGAGCGTGTCGAAGGCTAACGACGACTTGCCACTGCCGCTGACGCCGGCAATGACGATAAACTTGTTGCGGGGCAGGCGCACGTCAACATTCTTCAGGTTGTTGACGCGCGCCCCTTTGATTTCGATATAGTCGTTCATTTATGTTATAGTCGCTTCAGCACGAGCAGCAGGTGATCCCACACCATCTGCACCGTGGGGATGAGCAGGCGCTCGTCGGGCGTGTGGACATCGCGCAGGGTGGGGCCGAAGGAGATCATGTCGAGCTCAGGATAGCGCTCCGAGAACAGGCCGCACTCCAGTCCGGCGTGGATGCCGCGCACGATGGGCTCGTGGCCGAATAGCTCCTTGTAGGTCTCGACAACGGTGTCACGCAACTTGCTTTCAGCCCGCATCTTCCAGGCAGGATAGCCATCGCTCGACCATGCCTCGGCACCGGCCAGCTCGAAGGTGGCGCGGATAGTGGCGCACATGTTGTCGAGGTTCGACATGACGTTCGAGCGCTGCGACGACAGGATGGTGATCTCGTTCTCGCTGCTGTGGATGGCAGCAATGTTCGACGACGTCTCCACCATGCCGTTCAGCTCGGGATCCTGACAGATGGCATAGATGCCGTTGTCGATGGCCTGGATGGCGGTGATGAAGTTACGGGCAACATTCTGCTCGATGACCTTCTCGGCGTCGGCGCTCTCCATCGTCCACACCATCTGGGTGTCGGTGACGTGGAACTCGTCCTCCACCTGAGCCTGGAATACGTTCCAGTCGGCCTTCACGTTCTCCTTCACGTCGTTGGGCACGGCGATGATGAACTCACCGTCGCGGGGAATGGCGTTGTGCAGCTTGCCGCTGTGGAACTGAGCCAGACGGAGCCCCTCGTAGCGCTTCATCGACTGATAGAGGAAACGGCCCAGAATCTTGATGGCGTTGGCGCGCTTCTTGTTGATGTCGTCGCCGGAGTGTCCGCCGGTCAAGCCCTTCTGCTGGCCGCGCAGGAAGAAGAAACCGGCCGGAGCATCCTCACGCTGGAACGTGAACTTAGCCTGCGTGTTGCGGCCACCGGCACACGAGACGAACATTTCGCCCTCGTCCTCAGAGTCAAGGTTAATGAGGTAGCTGCCGGTCATGAATCCGGCCTTCATGCCCTCGGCCCCCGTCAGACCAGTCTCCTCGTCGCGGGTGAAGACGCACTCCAGCGGACCGTGCTCAATGTCGTCGGCCTCCAGGATGGCCAGCTCGATGGCGCAGCCGATGCCGTCGTCAGCACCGAGCGTGGTGCCCTTGGCGCGCAGCCACTCGCCGTCAACGTAGGTCTGGATGGCGTCGCGGTCGAAGTCAAAGTCCACGTCGACCAGTTTGTCGCACACCATGTCCATGTGGCTCTGCAGGATGACCGTCTTGCGGTTCTCATATCCCGGGGTGGCCGGCTTGCGGATGATGACGTTGCCCGTCTCGTCGACTTTCGTCTCGAGGTCATGGCTCTCGCCCCACTGTTTCAGGTACTCAATCATCTTCTCCTCGCGCTTGGAGGGGCGGGGAATTTCGTTAATCTTTGCAAACTGCTCGAACACCGAAGCAGGTTTTAACTCGTTTTTATTCATTTTTAATGTTTAAGATGTTAAGGTTTCAACTTTTATTCATTACCTTTGCACCCGCAAAAGTAATAAAAATGATTGAAATAGCGGTCATAAGTGCGTTAATAATTGCTATCGGAGTGACATTTTTGTGTGTAAAAGTCATTTTTCGCCGCAATGGAAGCTTCACTTCGCAGCATATCCACGATTCCCAGGCCATGCGCGAGCGTGGCATCCACTGCGTGCTCGACCAGGATCGCGAACTGCGCCAGCGCAACCGGCTGGCAGTGGAGGAAAGGGAGAAAAAGTAAAAAGGTAAAAAAGTAAAAGAGTAAAAAGGTAAAAAAGTAAAAAAGTAAAAACGTAATAATGTAAAAATTAAAATGATGAAAAAGAATTTTTTCCGTATTCTCTCAGTGGTGGCTGTGGCTGCCATGGTGGCATCGTGCAACAATCAGGCTCCCAAGATGGACGAGCCCGTGGCTGACAGCGAGGAGGCTCTCGAAGGCCTTCGCATTGCCTACATCGAGCTCGACACGCTGACGGCTCAGTATGAGTATGCCAAGCAGACCAGCCAGGAGCTGGAGAAGAAGGGCACCAACGCCCGCAACACCATTGCCGCCAAGAGCAAGCAGCTCGAGACCAACGTGAACAACTTCCAGTCGAAGCTGCAGAACAATGGTTTCACCAGCCGTGAGCAGGCTGAGAACGCCCAGGCCGCCCTGCAGCGTGAGCAGAACAACCTCGTTGCCCTGCAGCAGCGCCTTGAGAACGAGCTGGCCAACGAGCAGGCCAAGTTCTTGCAGGCCTTCCAGGACAGTCTTGACAGCTTCCTCGGCGACTATAACAAGGACAAGAAGTACGACCTGATTCTCAACAAGGCTGCCATCCTGCACGCCTCGACGAAGTGGGACATCACGCAGGACGTGGTCAACGGCATGAACAAGCGCTACAAGAAGAGCGACCCCGCCACAGACAAGAAGGCTGCTGAAAAGAAAGCTGACGAGAAAAAGGCTGACGACAAGCAATAATCCCGCACCTCTCACTTCTAACTTCTCACTTCAATATGACGTTGATCATCGTGCTGATGCTGCTCTTCAGCTATGTGCTCATTGCAACGGGCCATCTGACGGGTGTGAACAAGGCGGCCATCGCCATGTTCCTTGGCACCATCGGCTGGGTGGTCTACGTCGTCTGGGGGCATGACTTCACGGAGAGCGTCTTCCTGGAGTACGTCGGTCATGCGGCCAGCATCGTCATGTTCCTGCTGGCCACGATGAGCATTATCGAGATCCTGAACAACAACGGGTGTTTTGATTTCATCAGCGAGTGGATCCGCACGCGCAACCCGAAGCGGCTACTGTGGACCATCACCCTGGCCACCTTCCTGTTGTCGGCCAATCTCGACAACCTGACGACCACGATGGTGATGCTCATCATGATGCACCAGATCGTGAAGTCGCGCCCGCAGCGCATGCTCATCGGATCGGCCATCGTGCTGGCAGCCACGTGTGGCGGCTGTTTCACCGTCATCGGCGACCCTACGGGGCTCATCCTCTGGGACGGCGAGCGCGTCACGGCCACCCATCTGTCGGCCTACCTGGCCCTGCCGGCCATCACGGCATGGGTCGTCCCCACCATATTAATAAATAGACAGCTGCCCTCGCGGCTCGACATTGAGTGGGTCGTGGCGCCCTATCGCGGCGACGACACCCGCCTGAACCGCTGGCAGCGCCTGCTGATGTTCCTTGTGGGCATCGGCGGCCTCTGGTTCATCCCCACGTTCCGCAATTTGACCCACCTGTCACCCTTCCTCGGTGCCCTCTGCGTGCTCAGCGTGCTGTGGGTGGTCAACGAGGCCTTCAACCGCAAGCTGATGACGGCCGACCAGATGTCGCAGCGCCGCATCCCGCGGGTCCTGCAATATGGGGCCATTCAGCAGATGCTCTTTGTCATGGGCATCATGCTCGGCATGGGCGTCGTCAGCGAGTCGGGCGTCCTGGGCGACGTGGCCCACTGGATCGACTCGACCATCGGCAACATCTGGGTGGTGGGCTTTATCATGGGCTTATTCTCGAGTCTTGTCGACTCGTTCACGATCGCCATCTCAGGCATCTCGCTCTACGAGGTGGCCCCCGTCGGCGACTATGCCCTCAACGGCGCCTACTGGAAGGTGCTCACCTACAGCACCGCCGTCGGCGGCTGTCTGCTCTCGGTGGGCAGCACCAGCGGCATGGCTCTCATGCAGATGGAGCACATCCGTCTCGGCTGGTATGTCAAGAATGTGGCCCCCAAGGTGCTCGCGGGCTTCCTCCTCGGCTTTGCCGTGCTCTATGCTGAAATAATGTTATTCTAAAAATCCAATACCACTATGACAAAGATTAAAACCATCGGCATCCTGACCTCGGGCGGCGACGCCCCTGGCATGAATGCAGCGATACGTGCCGTCACGCGCGCCGGCATCTACAACGGATTCAACATCAAGGGCATCTACCGCGGCTACGACGGCCTGATTAAGGGCGAAGTGAAGCCCTTCACCACCGAGAATGTCTCGGGCATCATCACCCGCGGCGGCACCATCCTGAAGACGGCCCGCTCGAAGGATTTCATGACCAAGGAGGGCATGGACAAGGCCTACGAGACCTGCCAGCGCGAGGAGATTGACGCCCTCGTCGTCATCGGCGGCAACGGCTCGCTGACCGGCGCCCGTAACTTCGGCATGGAGTACGACTTCCCCTGCATCGGCCTGCCCGGCACCATCGACAATGACCTCTACGGCACGGACTCGACCATAGGCTACGACACGACGATGAACACTATCATGGAGTGCGTCGACCGCATCCGCGACACGGCCAACTCGCATGAGCGCATCTTCTTTGTCGAGGTGATGGGCCGCGACGCCGGCTTCCTGGCCCAGAACTCGGCCATCGCCTGCGGAGCCGAGGCCGCCATCATCCCTGAGGACATGACCGACGTCGACCAGCTGGCGCAGTTCATGGGCCGTGGCATCCGCAAGTCGCAGAAGTCGTGCATCGTCATCGTCAGCGAGAGCCCCAAGTGCGGCGCCCTCTACTATGCCGACCGCGTGAAGAAGGAGTTCCCAGAGTTCGACGTGCGCGTCTCCATCCTCGGTCACCTGCAGCGCGGCGGTTCGCCCTCGGCCCACGACCGCATCCTGGCCTCGCGCACCGGTGTCGGCGCCATCGAGGCTATCCGCCAGGGCCAGCGCAACATCATGGTGGGCGTGCGCAACAACGAGATTGTCTACGTGCCCTTTTCCGAGTGCATCCGCACTGATAAGCCCTTCGACAAGAAACTCATCAAGGTGCTCGACGAACTGAGCATCTGAGCATACCTACTTTTAGGTATTGACATGGAAAAACGGGACAGCCGTCATGGCCGTCTCGTTTTTTTTTGTTACCTTTGCCGTTTGAAAGAAGAAACTAAAGGCTATGAAATTATCGGAACTGAAGACCGGCGATTGCGGCATCATTGTCAAGGTGCACGGCCACGGCGGCTTCCGCAAGCGTATCATCGAGATGGGTTTTATCAGGGGTAAGTGTGTCGAGGTGTTGCTCAACGCCCCGCTCCAGGATCCCGTGAAATACAGGCTGATGGGCTATGAGGTCAGCCTGCGCCACGACGAGGCTGCCCTCATCGAGGTCGTCCCTGCCGACACGGACATCGAGCAGACCCCCTACGCAGGCAGCACCGCCGTCGGCGGCACCGACCACCAGGCCGACTACCTGCAGCATGAGGCCCTGCGCGAGCGCCGCACCATCAGCGTGGCCCTCATCGGCAACCCCAACTGCGGCAAGACGTCGCTCTTCAATTTCGCTTCCGGCGCCCATGGCCATGTGGGCAACTACTCCGGCGTGACCGTCGACTCCAGCGAGGCCCACGCCAGCTACTTCGGCTACGACTTCGAGCTCGTCGACCTGCCCGGCACGTACAGCCTGTCGTGCTATTCGCCCGAGGAACTCTACGTGCGCCGCCACCTGACGGAGAAGATGCCCGACGTCGTCATCAACGTCATCGACGCTTCCAACCTGGAGCGCAACCTCTACCTGACCACCCAGCTCGTCGACATGAACCTCCGCCTCGTCTGCGCGCTCAACATGTACGACGAGTTTGAGCGCCGCGGCGACCACGTCGACCTCGACGTGCTGTCGACCCTCTTCGGCACCCCCATGGTGCCCACCTCGTTCAAGTCGGGCATGGGCGTCAAGGAGCTGTTCCGCGCCGTCATCCAGGTTTATGAGGGCACCAGCCACGCCTCGCGCCATATCCACATCAACTACGGCCACGAGATTGAGGACGGCATCAGCCACATCCAGCGCTACCTGAAGGCTGACGAGCACATCCGCCAGCGCTATTCTACCCGCTATCTTGCCCTGAAGCTGCTCGAGAACGATGCCGACATGGAGCAATATGTCAGCCATCATATGGCCGACGAGCAGCGCACTGCCGACTATCAGCAGCTGCTCGCGGCCCGCAACCGCGCCGCAGCCCGTGTGCTCGAAGAAACCAACAGCGACGCCGAGACAGCCATCATGGACGCGAAGTACGGCTTCATCAACGGTGCACTGCAGGAGGCCGGCTATCAGACGGGAACGAAGGAGGATACCTATCGCATGACCCACCGCATCGACGCCGTCCTGTCGAGCAAGTACTGGGGCTTCCCCATTTTCTTCCTGCTCCTGTTTGTCATGTTCCACACGACGTTCACCCTCGGCCAGTATCCCATGGACTGGATCGAGGCCGCCGTCGACTGGCTAGGCCAGTGGGTGGGCGGCGTCATGCCAGACGGGCCCCTGCGCTCGCTCGTCGTCGACGGTGCCATAGCGGGCGTGGGTGCGGTCATCGTCTTCCTGCCCCAGATTCTCATCCTCTACTTCTTTATCTCGCTGATGGAGGACTCCGGCTACATGTCGCGCGCAGCCTTCATCATGGACCGCCTGATGCACCGCATGGGGCTCCACGGCAAGTCGTTTATCCCCCTCATCATGGGCTTCGGCTGCAATGTGCCCGCCGTCATGGCCACCCGCACCATCGAGAGCCGCCGCTCGCGGCTCATCACGATGCTCGTGCTGCCCTTTATGTCGTGCTCGGCCCGCCTGCCCATCTACATCATGATCATCGGCACGTTCTTCGCCGTGCGCTGGCAGTCGCTCGTCATGATCTCGCTCTACGCCGTGGGCATCCTCATGGCCGTCGTCGTGAGCAAGCTCTTTTCGCGCTTCCTCATCAAGGGCGACGACACCCCGTTTGTCATGGAGCTGCCGCCTTACCGCATGCCGACAGCCAAGGCCATCGGCCGTCACACGTGGGAGAAAGGAAAGGAATATCTGAAGAAAATGGGCGGCATCATCCTCGTCGCCTCCATCATCGTCTGGGCACTCGAATATTTCCCGCACGACGACAGTCTCACGGCCGAGGCCCAGCAGGAGCAGTCGTACATCGGTCGCATGGGCCAGGCCATTGAGCCCGTCTTCCGTCCGCAGGGCTTCAACTGGAAGCTCGACGTCTCGCTTCTGGCCGGCGTCGGTGCCAAGGAGATCGTGGCCTCCACCGTAGGCGTGCTCTACACCGACGAGTCGCTTGCCGACGACATGACGCCCGTCACGGCCTACGCCTATCTGCTGTTCGTGCTCCTCTATTTCCCCTGCATCGCCACCATCGTGGCCATCAAGAACGAGACGGGCACCTGGCGCTGGGCCCTCTTCGCGGCCGCCTACACGACGGCCGTGGCATGGGTCGTCTCAGCGCTCTTCAACCTTGTCTTCGGTTAGGCCGTTTCAACACAAGCTATAATTTAGTACATCGGCCATGTACGTTTTGTACATCGGCCATGTACAAATTGTACATCGGCGATGTACTGAATTTAGACTCCATGACAAATCAAAATGAAAAGCGGCGCTTTTCGATGAGAAAAGTACCGCTTTTCCCCCGGAAAAGTACCGCTTTACTATGAGAAAAGTACCGCTTTACTCCGAGAAAAGCGGTGCTTTTCTGCGCTCGTCCTCCTCGCTGCGAATGGTGCCGTAGGCATAATAAAGGGGAAAGAGCGTCGAAAGGTGGACGTAGGCCTGAATGAAACCGCCAATGAGGAATACCACGAAGTTGAGCCACCACATGCCCTGGGGCATGCCGAGCTCGTCGCCCTGCAGGGCGCCCAGCTGCGACCGGATGTTGGCAGCGTAGAGGATCAGGGCGGGCAGTTGCGTGATGAGCGTCAGCAGCAGCGTGGCCAGACCCGTGATGAGCACCACGACGAACAGCAGTCCCCAATGGCCGAGGCCGCTGAGATAGCCGCTGAGGGGTGGGGCAGGGCTGAAGCGCTCGGCGAGGATGGCGCGATAGACTGTGTAGCAGAGCGGCAACAGCAGGAACAGGAGGGCGAGGGCAAAGACGCCGCTGCCAATCAGAAGCGACGTGAGGCCGGATCGCTGGGCAAGCATCATCAGACTTGTGGTCAGACCGCCGTAGATGAGGCTGAGCAGGAGCAGCCAAAGGACGCAGAGCGCCGTGCGCCAGAGCGTTTTCACATCGAGGCGCCCCCACCAGCGGGGAGCACGGCTGACGTCGCCGGTGGCCAGATGCTCGCGCATGGCGCTGAAGCCATAGCTGGCCAGCACGGTGGCCGCGATGATGAAGCAGAAGCCCAGCGCGCCGGAGATGAGCGTCGTGCGGAGCCAGAGGCGCTGCATCGTGTCAGGGTCGACGATGGTCTGGAGCCCCATCAGGGGTATGGCATGACTGATGTAATAGCTCGACATGGCTGCCATGGCGATGGCATAGACGACGGCCACGGGCCATGAGGCGCGAAACAGCCGACGGAACGCCGAGGTGTAGAGCCGGTAGCCACTGGCGATGCAACCGCCGCTCGTGCGGGGATGCAGGGGGGTGAGTTGTTTGTCGTTTTCCATAAAATCTGTTATTTCTTTCGTACTTTCATGCAAAGGTAAAGACTTTTTTCGTAACTTTGCACCATCGTAAACGAAAAATAACACTATTTATGAAGATACTCAAGTGGGGGTTCATTGGTTGCGGTGACGTCGTGGAGCGCAAGAGCGGCCCCGCCTTCCAGATGATTGATGGCTCGACGGTCGTGGCCGTGATGAGTCGCACGGCCGAGAAGGCACGCTCCTACGCCGAGCGCCACGGCATCAGCCGATGGTACACCGACGCCCAGCAGCTCATCGACGACCCCGAGGTGAACGCCGTCTACGTGGCCACGCCGCCGTCGAGCCACGCCACCTTCGCCATCATGGCCATGAAGGCGGGCAAGCCCGTCTATGTGGAGAAGCCACTGGCCGCCACCTACGACGACTGCGCGCGCATCAACCATGTGTCGGAGCAGACGGGCGTGCCCTGCTTCGTGGCCTACTACCGGCGCTACCTGCCTTATTTCCGCCGCGTCAAGGAAATCATCGACGGCGGTGTCGTCGGCGAGGTCGTCAATGTGCAGATCCGCTTTGCCGTCCCTCCCCGTCAGTTGGACTATGCCCATCCTGAGCGCCTGCCCTGGCGCCTGCAGCCGGAAATCAGCGGCGGCGGCTACTTCTACGACCTGGCTCCCCATCAGATTGACCTGCTGCAATGGATGTTCGGCGTCATCCTCGAAGCCAAGGGCATCTGTGCCAACCGCGCCCACCTCTACACAGCTGAGGACTCGGTGAGCGCCGTCTTCCGCTTCGAGAGCGGCGTGCCCGGCTCAGGCTCCTGGTGTTTCGTCGGTCATGAGTCGGCCGAGGCCGACCGCATCCTGGTCATCGGCGAGCGCGGTTCGCTCAGTTTCTCGGTGTTCAACTATTCCCCAATAGTGCTCCACGTCAGCGAGGGCACGGAGCGCATCGAGGTCGAGAATCCCGACTACGTGCAGTATCCCATCGTCAAGAGCGTCTGCGAGCACCTGCAGGGGCTGGGCGTGTGCGACTGCACGAGCGTCTCGGCCACACCCACCAACTGGGTGCTCGACCGTATCTTAGGTAAATACTGATGTGAGCATGCGCCTTTGTCTACTTATAATCATGTTATGGACAGCCTTGCTGACGAGGGCTTCGGAGGTGGAGGGCGACAGCCTGGCCGTGGCCGATACGACCGTCGTGCAGCAGCCCCGGAAGCTGAGCCTGGTCAGGCGCATCATCCGTGGCTTCGACCGCCTGGACAAGCGCTTCATCGAACCGCAGCACTACACCTACACCGTCATGATGCAGCTGACCCACACCTACGACCTCTACACGCTGAGCGGGGCCGGGCGCGATGCCCAGTCGATGACCTTTGCGCCCGACATGAACCTGAGGGTGGGGCCCTACGTGGGCTGGAAGTGGTTCTTCGCCGGCTATACATTTAAGATAGGAAATATCAACCTTGCCGACGTGAAGCAGGAGCTCGACCTGAGCGTCTACAGCTCGCAGATCGGTGTCGACCTGTTCTATCGGCGCACGGGCAACGACTATAAGATCCGCAATGCCCACCTGACCATGAACCAATGGGATGAGGCCCTCAACGGAGCGTCGTTTGATGGTCTGAAGGCGGGCATCACGGGGCTCAACCTCTACTACATCTTCAACCACGGGCGCTTCTCCTATCCCGCAGCTTTCTCGCAGAGCACCATCCAGAAGGTCAGCTGCGGCTCGCCCATGGCCGGCATCGGCTACACGCGACACTCGCTCTCGCTCGACTATCACCGGCTGCAGGAGCTGGTCGACGAGCGCATGCGCTCGCGCACCGTGCCGCTCGACAGTGGACTGATGTTCCGCTCGGTGAAGTACGACGACTTCAGCGTCTCCGGCGGCTATGCCTACAACTGGGTGTTCCACAAGAACTGGCTCTTTGCGGCCAGCGGGCAGGTGGGCGTGGCCTATAAGCACTCTGTCGGCGACGTGGCCGAAAGCCAGCGCGACGACTTCAGCTTCGAGAACTTCAACCTCGACATGATCGGGCGCTTTGGGCTCGTCTACAACTGCATGCGGTGGTATGCCGGCGCCAGCGTCATCCTGCACTCCTACAACTATCACAAGTCGCGCTTCTCGACCAACAACACGTTCGGTTCGATGAACGCCTACATCGGCTATAACTTTGGATTGAAAAAGAAATATCGTGAACATCATGAAACGACTTATTAGTATCCTAATGCTTCTCATGACCGTCGGCTGCATGACGGCGCGAGTGACCTATACGCGGGAGGACAGCCTCACCGTCGTCCGCCTGCTCAGCGAGGCGCCGGGCCCCGACGTGCTGTGGCTGGCCCGCCAGCTGATTGACCGCCCCTACGTGGCTCATACGCTGGAGGTGAACGACCGCGAACAGCTCGTCGTCAACACGCGCCAGCTGGACTGCACGACGCTTGTCGAGACCGTCGCAGCGCTCGCTATCTGTGTTAAAGAGAAGAAACGCGATTTCTGTTCTTTCTGTCAGGTTCTCAGAGTTTTACGTTATCGTGACGGAAAGCTCAACGGCTATACGAGCCGTCTGCACTACTTCACTGACTGGATTGACGACAACTCGCGCTTGGGCCTCGTCGCAGAGGTGAAAAAGCAGGCGTCGCCCTTTACGGCCGTTCAGACGGTCAATGTCAATTACATGAGCACGCACCCCACGGCTTACAAGGCATTGAAGGCACATCCGGAACTGGTGAAGACCATTGCCCAGCAGGAGCAGGCGCTGACGGGCCGCAAGTATCGCTACATCCCGAAGGCGAAGGTTCAGAACACGCAGGAGCTGCGCTCCGTCGTCCATGACGGCGACATCATTGCTATCACCTGCTCGAAGCCCGGTCTCGACATCGCCCACTTAGGCTTTGCCGTCTGGCGCAAGGACGGTCTGCACCTGCTCAATGCCTCGCAGTTGCACAAGAAGGTCGTCGAGGAACCGATGACCTTGGGACAATACCTCCAGAAACACCCGACCCACACGGGCATTCGCGTGGTGCGCCTGAACATAGAATAGCGTATGAGATATTTCATCACATTGAGCTACGATGGCGGACGCTTCCATGGCTGGCAGGTGCAGCCCAACGGCATCTCGGTGCAGGGCGAACTGCAGCGGGCGTTGAGTCTGCTGCTGCGGGAGGAGATCCAGGTGACGGGGGCTGGCCGCACTGACGCCGGCGTACACGCCAGCATGATGGTGGCCCACTTCGACGTCGACCGCGACCTGGACGGACAACAGCTGGCCTATAAGCTGAACAGGCTGCTGCCGCACGACATCGCCGTGCAGCGGGTGGAGCGCGTCGGCGACGACCTGCATGCCCGCTTCTCTGCCACCCGCCGCACCTATTATTATTATATACACACGCGTAAGGATCCCTTCCTGCGGCATTATTCCTGCGAACTACACTATCCGCTCGACTTCGCTCGTATGAACGAGGCGGCCGCCATCCTGACCGAATACGAGGACTTCGGTGCCTTCTGCAAGAGTCATGCCGACGTGAAGACGATGCTCTGCCACGTCACGAAGGCGGAGTGGACGGAGACGGCCCCGGGCCAATGGCGCTTCGAGATCAGCGCCAATCGTTTTCTGCGCAACATGGTGCGCGCCGTCGTCGGGACCCTCGTTGAGGTTGGCCGCGGGCGGATGACGCTCGACGACTTCCGCAAGGTGATCGAGGGAAAGCGGCGCACGGAGGCCGGCGAGTCGATGCCGGCCAATGCTTTGTTTCTGGTTGATATTCGCTATTGATGATGGTCTGGTTGATATTGGCATTCTTCTCTGCTGCCTTCCTCGGCGTCTACGATGCGCTGAAGAAGCAGGCCCTGAAGGCTAACGCCGTCATTCCTGTGCTGTTTCTGAACACGTTGATCTGTTCGCTCATCTTCTTGCCTTTCATCATTTTGAGCAGTACGACCGATGTGCTCGACGGAACCATCTTCCTGGTCGGGCAGGGCGGTTGGGAAGTCCATAAGTACATCGTGCTCAAGGCGGTCATCGTGCTGTCGTCGTGGGTGCTCGGCTATTTCGGAATGAAGCATCTGCCGCTGACCATCGTTGGGCCCATCAACGCCACGCGACCCGTGATGGTGCTCGTTGGCGCCCTGCTGTTCTTCGGCGAGCGGCTCAACGTGTGGCAGTGGCTGGGCGTGCTGCTGGCCGTTGTCTCATTCCTCTTGCTGAGCCAGAGCGGTAAGAAGGAGGGCATCGACTTCCGCCACGACCACTGGATCTACTTGATTGTAGGGGCGGCCCTGCTCGGCGCCCTCAGCGGACTCTACGACAAATACCTGATGGCACCCGTCGCGGAGGGTGGGGTAGGGCTCGACCGCATGATGGTGCAGTCGTGGTATAACATCTACCAGTGCGTGATGATGTTCTGTCTGCTTGCGGTCATATCTCGTTTCTCGTTCCACATTTCGCAATTCCACTGGTCGTGGGCCATCGTGGGCGTCAGCGTCTTCCTGTCAGCGGCCGACTTCCTCTATTTCTATGCCCTGTCGCTGCCGTCAGCGATGATCAGTATCGTCTCGATGGTGCGCCGTGGGTCGGTCATTGTGTCGTTCCTCTGCGGAGCCCTTTTCTTCCACGAAAAGAATCTCAAGGCGAAGGCCTTCGACCTGGCACTCGTCCTCTTGGGCATGATTTTCCTTTATATTGGCGGCCTATAGACCCCTGTTTGCAAACTTTTGCGAACCAAACGGCGAAAAGCGAATTATTGCGAACCGAAAAGTTTGCAGGGTTCGTTTTTTTCTGCTATCTTTGCACCATGAATGAACAAGTGCTGACCATATTGACCGGACGTGAGGCATTCTTGCTGGCCTTCTCGGTGATCACCTACGCGGTGCTCTTTTGGGTGACCATCCAGAACAGCCGCCGCAAGATCCTGCTGCTTCGCCAGCGTTTAGACAAGGTACACGCGATGCAGGAAGAACAGGAGCAGAAAAGTCAGGAGCGCATCGAACAGAACCGCAGCAAGATTGCCGAGCTCGAAAGTCTGCTGCAGAAACTGGGTGACGAGAACTCGGTGCTGAGACTGGAGCTGGAGGAGCGGAAGGCGCGGCTCGACTATGCCAACACGATGGCCATCATCGACCGCGAGAAGCGTGAGCAGGCTGAGGCGACCCTGATGGGCTCCGCCATCTATCTGAAACTGAAACGTCTGATGAACGAGGGGCGCCCCATGAGCGAGGAGGACTGGCAGCAGCTGACCGAGCTGGTCAATCAGGTCTATACAGGTTTTACGTCGAAGCTCTACAGTCTCTATCCCATGAGCGAGCAGGATCTCCGCGTCTGCCTTTTAATAAAGGTGCGCGTGCAACCGAAGGACATCGCCACCCTGACCGCCCACTCGAAGGAGAGCGTCGCCTCGACCCGCAGCCGCCTCTATCACAAGGTGTTCGGCCGCAAGGGCTCCACCCGCGACTGGGACGAGTTTATTATAAAAATGTAAGAATGTGAGAATGAAATAATGTAAAAGTGAAAGAATATGATTGAGTATTTAGCAGCAAACATGTGGCAGGTATGGGCCGTCATTGCCATACTGGGCCTGATTCTCGAGCTCAGCTCGGGCGATTTCTTCATCATCTGCTTTGCCATCGGTGCTTGCGGAGCGGCTATCGTGTCGCCCTTCGCCAACTTCTACGTCCAGCTGGCCGTCTTCGCCGTGGTCACTGCTTTCAGCATCTTCCAGGTGCGCCCCTTCGCCCTGCGCTATCTGCACCGCGCCGACGAGGACCGTGTCAGCAATGCCGATGCCCTGCTGGGGCAGACGGGCTTCGTCAGCGAGACCGTCAAGGCCGACGGCTTCGGTCGCGTGGCCATCGGAGGCGACGACTGGAAGGCCATCACCAACGAGCCTAACGACATCCCTGTCGGCACCCACGTGCGCGTCGTCGGACGCGAGAGCATCATCATCACCGTTGAGACAATTCACAATTCTTAATTAATACCATTATGGACATTACTATGTATTTTCTTTTAGCCATCGTGCTACTCGTCGTCATCTTCGCCAAGATGGCACTGGTCATCATTCCCCAGTCGGAGACCAAAATCATTGAGCGTCTCGGCCGCTATCATGCCACGCTGAAGCCCGGTATCAACATCATCATTCCCTTCATCGACAAGGCCAAGAACATCGTCGTGCTCAAGCATGGGCGCTACGTCTACTCAAACTCGATCGACCTGCGCGAACAGGTCTACGACTTCCCTAAGCAGAACGTGATCACCAAGGACAACGTGCAGACCGAAATCAACGCCCTGCTCTACTTCCAGATCATGGATCCTTTCAAGGCTACGTACGAAATCAACAACCTGCCCAACGCCATCGAGAAGCTGACCCAGACCACGCTGCGTAACATCATCGGTGAGCTGGAGCTCGACGAGACGCTGACCTCGCGCGACACCATCAACACCAAGTTGCGCGCCGTGCTCGACGATGCTACCGACAAGTGGGGCGTCAAGGTGAACCGCGTAGAACTGCAGGACATCACGCCGCCGGCCACCGTGCTTAACGCCATGGAGAAGCAGATGCAGGCCGAGCGTAACAAGCGTGCACAGATCCTGACCTCAGAAGGTGAGAAGGCTGCAGAAATCCTGGCTTCCGAAGGTGAAAAGACTGCCATGATCAACCGCGCCGAGGCTAACAAGCAGCAGGCCATCCTCATGGCAGAAGGTGAGGCCCAGGCCCGCATCCGCAAGGCTGAGGCCGAGGCAAAGGCCATCGAGCTCATCACCCAGGCTGTCGGCAAGTCGACCAACCCTGCCAACTACCTGCTTGCCCAGAAGTATATCCAGATGATGGAAGACCTGGCTCAGGGCGACAAGACCAAGACCGTCTATCTGCCTTACGAGGCCACCAACCTGCTCGGCTCCATCGGCGGTATCAAGGAGCTGTTCAAGGCCGAATAAACCTATGAAATACGAAGACCTGAGAGATAAACGTATCGCAGTGCTTCTGTCGGGCGGTGTCGACAGTGCCGTGGTTGTGCATGAACTGGCCAGCCACGGCCTGTCGCCCGACTGTTTCTATATTAAGATTGGCTCCGACGACAAGGACGAGTGGGACTGCTCCATGGAGGAGGACATGGAGATGGCAACGGCCGTGGCGCGCAAGTATGGCTGCCGCTTGGAGGTGGTCGACTGCCACCGCGATTACTGGGACCAGGTGACGCGCTACACGATGGACAAGGTGCGGGCCGGCGAGACTCCCAACCCCGACGTGATGTGCAACCGGCTCATCAAGTTCGGTGCATTCGATGCAAAGCGCGGCCGCGACTACGACCTTATAGCCACAGGCCATTATGCGCAAACAGAGGTCGACGCAAACAGCACCAAATGGCTTACGACCAGCCCCGATCCTGTGAAGGACCAGACCGACTTCCTGGCTCAGATTTACGACTGGCAGCTCAGGAAAGCCATCTTTCCCATCGGGCATTACATGAAAGACGAGGTGCGGCAAATTGCTGAGCGCGAGCATTTGGTGAATGCCCGCCGCAAGGATTCGCAGGGCATCTGCTTCCTCGGCAAGATCGACTATACGGAGTATGTGCGGCGCTTTCTTGGTGAACAGCCGGGCGACGTGGTGGAAATGGAGACGGGGCGCAAGATCGGACAGCACCGCGGCCACTGGTTCTACACCATCGGCCAGCGCAAGGGCCTCGGCTTCGGCGGCGGTCCTTGGTTCATCGTCAAGAAGGATGTAGAGCAAAATCTTCTCTACGTCTCACATGGCTACGATCCTGCAACGGCCTATAAGCAGGATTTCCCCGTTCATCATTTCCACAGCATCAACGGGCACCTGCCCGAGGAGAAGATTACGTTTAAGATCCGCCATACGCCTGAGTTCCATCGCGCCACGCTGGAACCGGTGGGGCAGGGGGCCTACATCGTCCATTCCGCCGACCCGATCCACGGCGTCGCGCCCGGACAGTTCTGCGTAGTCTATGATGCCGACCATCATCGCTGCTATGGTTCAGCCGAGATAACTATATAATAAATGTAAAAACCTCGCAAAAAGACTTAACATGTGGTCTTGTCTCACAGTTTTTCAATAACTTTGCAAATGCAAAACTAAAGTAGTAATAATGGACAAGAACACCATGGATCGCAGAGCCTTCCTGAAAGGGCTTGGCTCGCTTGGTATCGGTGCGCTGGCCGCCTCGACGCCGTGGCTGTCTGCTTTCTCTGAAGTCGAGGAAACTGCGGGCGAGCGTGTGCGCCTCGGCATCATCGGCCCCGGCTCGCGCGGTCAGTTTCTGCTCTCTTTCCTGGCACAGAATCCCAAGGCAGAGATTGTGGCCCTGGCCGACATCTATCAGCCGTCGCTCGACGCTGCCCTGGCCATCGTGCCCGGCGCCCGCACCTACAAGGACTATCGCCGGCTGCTTGAGGATAAGACCATCCAGGGCGTCATCATCGCCACACCGCTGAACACCCACTTCCAAATCGCCATGGACGCGATGGACGCCGGCAAGCACGTCTACTGCGAGAAGTCGATAGGCTACACCATGGAGGAATGCTTCCGTATGTACGAGAAGCACCTGGAGACGGGATGTATCTTCTTCTCAGGCCAGCAGCGGCTGTTCGACCCGCGCTATATCCGTGCCATGGAGATGGTGCACTCGGGCATGTTCGGACAGATTACGGCCGTGCATGCCTACTGGAACCGCAACGGCGACTGGCGGCGCGACGTGCCAAGCCCCGAACTGGAGCGACAGATCAATTGGCGCCTCTATCGCGAGTCGTCGAAGGGCCTGATGACCGAACTGGCCTGCCACCAGCTGCAGGTAGGCACATGGGCCATGGGGCAACTGCCCGAACGCGTGATGGGCCACGGGGCCATCACCTATTGGAAGGACGGCCGCGAAGTCTACGACAACCTGAACTGCATCTATGTCTTCCCTGGTGGCGAGCAGATGACCTATGCCTCCGACATTGCCAACAAGTTCTACGGTCTGGAGGAGCAGATCCTCGGGTCGCTGGGCACGGTGGAACCTGAACGCGGCAAATACTACTTTGAGGATATTCCGCCAGCACCGGCTTTCCTGCAGCTCATTACAGACTGGGAGATAAGCCTGTTCGGCGAACAGCCCCTCGCCGGCACAAGTTGGGCCCCCGAGACGGCCTTCGAGAACCATGGGGAATTCATCCTTGGGAAGGTTCCTGACGGCGACGGTACGTCGCTGCTCACCGAGGCCTTCGTCGAGGCTGTGGCCACGGGCCGTCAGCCGGAGCGCATAGCCGAGGAAGGCTACTACGCCTCGCTGCTCTGCCTATGGGGCCATGAGGCCATTGAGCGCGGCGAGATCCTGTCGTTCCCCGAGGAGTATAAGATTGACTATGACGTCTATCACACCCAAAAACAGACTATCGCATGAAAGACATCAAGATTACGGCCCGTAGGCAGAAGATTGAACTGGTCAGCATCGCGGTCTGCGTCTGTCTGGCCATTCTGACCAATGTCCATGCTATCCTGAAGTACAATGGACAGTGGAGTGAGCTTTACACCTCGATCGGCTTCACGCTGGTGTTTGCTGCCGTGCTCTATGGCGTATGGACCATCCTGCGCCTGCTGCTGTGGATGCTGCTCAGTCTGGGCAGGAAAAAACAGAAATAATTTATCTCATATATAATAATGACTACCAGGAGAGAGTTTCTGAAGAAAATGGGCGCCTCGGCCGCAGGTCTGGCCCTGATGCCCAGTGACGGCTTTGCACACATGCTCACCTCAAAGGAATGGGCTGCCGTCAGGGGCGATAAAGTGAAGGTGGCCTGCATTGGCATCGGCAATCAGGGCGCCTACGACATTGAGCAATTTGAAAAGACTGGGATGGTTGAGGTCGTGGCGCTATGCGATGTCGACCTCGACGGCAAACAGTGCGAGAAGGTGCTGACCAGCCATCCCGGTGTGCGCCGCTTCCGTGATTTCCGCGAGCTGTTCGACAAGGCAGGCAACGACTTCGAGGCCGTGCTGGCTGCCGTGCCTGACCACATGCATTTCCCCATAGCCATGCTGGCGCTGTCGCAGGGCAAGCATGTCTACGTGGAAAAACCCCTCTGCCGGACTTTCCAGGAGGCCGAGCTGCTCATGGCCAATGCCAGGCGCCACCCGGAGCTGGCCACCCAGGTGGGCAACCAGGGACATTCGGAGGCCAACTATTTCCAGTTTAAGGCTTGGCAGCAGGCCGGCATCATCAAGGATGTCACCGCCGTGACGGCTCACATGAATAACTGGCGCCGCTGGCATCCCTACGACAGCAATATGCTGAAGATGCCGGGCGGCGACGAGACCTTGCCTACGGGCATCGACTGGAACACTTGGCTCGGGGCCTGCGGATGGCGCGACTACTCAGAAAAGTATCATCAGGGCAACTGGCGCAGCTGGTATGAGTTCGGCATGGGAGCTCTCGGCGACTGGGGAGCCCATATTCTCGATACGGTTCATGAGTTCCTGCGTCTGGGCTTGCCTTATGAGGTGTCAATGAAGTACAGTAAGGGCCACAACGACTTCTTTTATCCTTATTCATCGACCATACTGTTCCGCTTTGCAGCCCGCAAGGGAATGCCTCCCTGCGACATCACCTGGTACGACGGAATAGACAACCTGCCGCCGTTGCCCGAAGGCTATGGCACGTCGGAATATAACCCCAACATCCCTGCCACAAACCAGGGAGAGACGCCTAAGATGGAACTCAATCCCGGCAAGATTATCTATTCAAAGACGCTTACCTTCAAGGGTGGCAGCCATGGTTCGACGCTCGAGATCATTCCGCGTGAGAAGGCTGAGGCCATGAAGTCGAAACTGCCGGAAGTGCCGGCCAGCCCCTCGAACCACTACGAGAACTTCCTGCTGGCTTGTATGGGTCGCGAGAAGACCCGCTCGCCCTTCGAAGTCAACGGTGTGCTCAGCCAGGTGTTCTGCCTCGGCGTGATTGCCCAGCGACTCAATGCCCAACTTCTGTTCGACACGAAGACGAAGCGGTTCACGAACAACGATTTTGCCAATGCCCTGCTCACCGGACTGCCCCCGCGCCGTGGCTGGGAGGAGTTCTACAAATTGTAATTTCCTGCATCATAACGCCTTGGAAACTGTTCACATCTTTCGAGTCGGAGCTGACGGCCGCAATCAGTGCTATGCATGGTTTCAGACTCTCCACACGCGTGCCGACCTGATGCTTGTGGCGCAGCTCGACGAGCAGGCTTTCATGGCTGTCGTCAGTGATATTCGCCAGGCCCTTGATTATGTCGAGGGTCTGGCCAATTGTTTTGATGAGCGGAGTCAGCTCGCCAAGGTCAACCGCGAGGCTGCTGCCCATCCGGTCGTCGTCGACGAGGAACTGATGATCATGCTGCGCATGTGCAAGGAATACCATCGGCTGACCGACGGGCTTTTTGACATCGCCTTCGACAGTTCGCCGGATTCTGAGCGGCCAGCCATCGACAGCTTGATGGTTGGCGATCTGGGTGACGTGCGCTTCCTTCGCGATGGGCTTCGTCTTAATCTTTCCGGTTTCCTGAAAGGCTATGCACTCGAGAATATCCGCCATCTGCTGGGCGAGCACGGCATTGCCGATGCCCTTGTCAGCCTCGGGCGAAGCAGTATCATGGCTTTAGGCGACCATTTCGCACTCGGCAGCGGTTGGACCGTGACGGCTGGCGAAGAACAGGTGACCCTTCACAACGAGTGTCTGACGACTTCAGGCAATGACACTCCCGAGCGGCGCCATATCATTCATCCGCAGACGGGGCAATATGCCGAAGGTCGGAGGGCTGTGTCCGTCGTAACTGCGAATGGTATTGAGGGCGAGGTGCTGTCCACCAGCCTTTTCCTGGCTGATGACGTCCAGCGTCAGCAACTCATGGAGCGTTTTGCCGTCAAGGGAACATTTCCTGTTTTCCATGACTATACTACCTGAAAATTTGGAGCATTAGATTTTTTTTTGTAACTTTGCAGCCGAATTCGAATTTTTAAACTATAGTTTCAGGAATGAATATTTCTTATAAGTGGCTTAAAGAATACGTCGACTTCAACCTTTCACCGCAGGAAGTATGCGATGCATTGACTTCCACCGGCCTCGAAGTTGACGCTCTTGAGGAAGTGCAGTCGATTCGCGGTGGATTGAAAGGTCTCTACGTCGGAAAGGTCCTGACGTGCGAGGCCCATCCTGACAGTGACCACCTGCATGTGACAACGGTTGACCTGGGTAAGGGCGCTCCTTCGCAGATTGTCTGCGGTGCCCCCAACGTGGCTGCCGGACAGAAAGTGATTGTGGCTGACCTGGGCTGTGTGCTCTACGATGGCGACAAGGAGTTTGTCATCAAGAAGTCGAAGCTGCGTGGCGTGGAGTCGTGCGGCATGATTTGTGCCGAGGACGAGATTGGCGTCGGTAATAGCCACGATGGCATCATGGTGCTGCCGGAGGATACGCCGGTGGGCATGACGGCTGCAGAGTATTTCCATTTGGAGAGCGACTGGCTTATCGAGGTTGACATCACGGCCAACCGCGCCGATGCCCTGTCGCACTGGGGCGTGGCCCGCGATCTTTATGCGTGGCTGAAGCGCAACGGGCATGATACTTGCCTGCATCGTCCGACGGATGAGACTTTCCGTGTGGACAATCACGACCTGCCCGTCGAGGTGGTCATCGAGAATACCGAGGCTTGCCGGCGTTATGCATGCGTGAGCATAACTGACTGCGAGGTGAAGGAATCACCGGAATGGCTGAAAACGAAGCTTAACACGATAGGCCTGCGTCCCATCAATAATATTGTTGACATCACAAACTACGTGATGCATGCTTATGGTCAGCCGCTGCATTGTTTTGACGCGGACATGGTGAAGGGACATAAGATCGTGGTGAAGACGATGCCCGAGGGCACGCCGTTTGTCACGCTTGACGGCGTGGAGCACAAACTCAGCGACCGCGACCTGGCCATCTGCAACGCCGAGGAGCCGATGTGCATCGCCGGCGTGTTTGGCGGAAAGGGTAGCGGCACCTATGAGACAACCCGCAACGTGGTGCTCGAGTCGGCCTATTTCCATCCCACGTGGATTCGCAAGTCGGCCCGTCGCCATGGCCTTTCGACCGATGCCTCGTTCCGCTTTGAGCGTGGCATTGATCCCAATGGCGTCATCTATGCGCTGAAGCAGGCCGCACTGCTCTGCAAGGAGCTGGCCGGCGGCAAGATTGCCATGGAGATATGCGACGTCTATCCCGAGAAGATTGAGAATGCTCGTGTTGAACTTTCATACGAATATGTTAACAGTCTGATAGGTAAAGAAATACCGGCCGAAACTATTAAGAGCATCTGTCAGACACTCGACATGGAGGTCATGAGCGAGACGGCTGAAGGACTGGTACTTGATGTGCCTGCTTATCGCGTTGACGTCACCCGTCCGTGTGACGTGGTGGAGGACGTCCTGCGCATCTATGGCTATAATAATGTGGAAATCCCCACGCAGCTTAAGTCGAGTCTCGTCATCAAGGGCGACGAGGACCGCAAGCACAAGCTGCAGAACCTCGTAAGTGAGCAGCTGGTGGGTGCGGGCTTCAATGAAATCCTGAACAATTCGTTGAGTAAGTCGTCGTATTACGACGACAAACAGGACGTGGTTCGCATCATGAACCCCCTGTCGCAAGACCTCGGCGTGATGCGGCAGACATTGCTCTACGGAGGACTGGAAAGTGTGGAATACAACGTGAAGCGCAAGGCTCCGAATCTCCGTTTCTTCGAGTTCGGCAATTGCTATTTCTTCGATCCAGAGAAGCAAAATGACAACAATCCCATGCAGGCCTACAAGGAGGAGAATTTCCTCGGTCTGTGGGTGACCGGCAAACGCGTTGAGGGCTCATGGGCTCATCCTAATGAGGACGCCACCTATTTTGAATTGAGTGCCTACGTGCAGAACATACTCAGTCGCATCGGACTGAAGCAGGGTGCTACTGTCACGAAGAAATCGGAAAATCCCGCTTTCTCGGCCGGCATCCAGATTGAGAACCGCGGCGGCAAGAAGCTTATTGAGATGGGCGTTCTGTCGAAAAAGTTGCTCAAGCAGTTCGATCTGCAGCAGCCCGTCTACTTTGCAGAACTCAACTGGACACAGCTGATGAAGGCCACACGCAAGAACGAGATTCTCTACACGGAAATATCGAAGCAGCCGGCCGTCAGTCGCGACTTGGCACTGCTTATCGACAAGGACGTTGAGTTTGCCCAAGTTGAGCAGATTGCCCGTCAGACGGAGAAGAAACTTCTGAAGAAAGTTGAGCTCTTCGACGTCTACGAAGGCGATAAACTGCCCGCTGGCAAGAAGTCGTATGCCGTTAATTTCATCCTGCAGGACACTGAGCGCACGATGAACGACAAGCAGATAGACGCCGTGATGCAAAAGCTTATTGCAAACCTTAAGAAACAGTTGGGCGCTGAACTGCGTTAGTGTTTTTACATTTTACATCTTCGAATCTTTAAATTTTACAATAATGGGAAGAGCATTTGAATATCGTAAAGCTACTAAGCTTAAGAGATGGGGCCACATGGCCAAGACGTTTACCAAGATCGGCAAGCAGATTGCCATCGCCGTGAAGGCTGGTGGTCCCGAGCCTGAGAACAACCCTGCATTGCGCGCCATTATCGCGAATGCCAAGCGCGAGAACATGCCGAAGGACAACATCGAGCGCGCCATCAAGAACGCAATGGGCAAGGACCAGAGCGACTATAAGGAAGTGAGCTACGAAGGCTATGGCCCCCATGGCGTGGCTATCTTCGTTGAGACGCTGACGGACAATACGACCCGAACGGTGGGCGACGTGCGATAGGTCTTCAACAAGTTCAGTGGCAACCTGGGCACCCAGGGGTCCCTCTCGTTCCTCTTTGACCATAAGGCTGTCTTCACATTCAAGAAGAAGGAAGGCCTCGACATGGACGAGATGATTCTTGACCTGATTGACTATGGTGTGGAAGACGAGTTCGACGAGGACGAGGAGAGCGGCGAAATCACCATCTACGGCGATCCTTCCAGCTTCAGTGCTATCCAGAAACATCTGGAGGCCGAGGGCTTCGAGGTGACTGGAGCTGAGTTTACCCGCATCCCCAACGATCTGAAGGAGGTGACGCCAGAGCAGCGCGAAGCTATCGACAAGATGGTTGAGAAGCTCGAGGACTTCGACGACGTCCAGACGGTCTATACCAACATGAAGCCAGAGGAATAATGGCAACCAAGCACATCATGTATGAGCCTAAAGGCACTTGCTCAAGGCTCATCGACGTGACTGCCGACGAGAACGACGTCATTCAGCAGGTTTTTTTCCTTGGAGGTTGCAACGGTAACCTCCAAGGTATTTCACAACTGGTGCGCGGTCAGAAAATCGATGATGTCATCCGCCGCCTCGATGGAATTCGTTGCGGCACCAAGGGGACTTCATGTCCTGATCAGCTATGCCGTGCGCTGGAGCAGCTTAAAGAAGTGAAAGGTGAAAATTGAGCACCTTTCACTTTATTTATAGTCTTCTTTGCTGAGCAATGCCTGGAAAAGCACTTTTTCGGGCTCGCGCTCAGACCGGTATACATACTCGAAGTTAAACCCACGTTCACGGTAGACGCGATAGCTGGGCTCATTGCGCAATTCATCAATGAGAGCCTGGCGCAGACGGTCAAACTCCAAATCTTCACGGTCAGCTTCGCCGGTCAGTCGATAGAACTTCTGAAGTGTTCGTGTCGGTACGTCGAACACCATGCTGTCCATGATTTGCATCTCCATCTGCATGGGACATTTCTCCTCGGTAAACTTTTTCGCCTGACGGGCAGCCTGCTCCTCAAGCGATTCCTGACATGCCGTCAAGCCCAGCATGAGGGCAGCGAATATGAGCGTTTTCTTCATCTTGAACAATGTTTTATGAACTTTTTGTGGTGCAAAGTTACAAAAAAAAGCTAAAATAGAACGTATTCGGCATTTTTTTTCGTAACTTTGCAAGCTATAAGCGTGAAGACTATCATGAATAATATCCGAAATTTCTGTATCATAGCACATATTGACCACGGTAAATCGACACTTGCCGACCGTCTGCTTGAGCGCACCAACACGATCCAGGTGACTGAGGGGCAGATGCTCGACGACATGGATCTGGAGCGTGAGCGAGGCATCACCATCAAGAGCCATGCCATCCAGATGGAATACGAACGCGACGGCCAGAAATATATCCTCAACCTTATTGACACTCCGGGACATGTCGACTTCTCCTATGAGGTCAGCCGGAGTATTGCCGCCTGCGAGGGTGCACTTCTCGTGGTCGATGCCACGCAGGGTGTGCAGGCCCAGACAATCTCGAATCTCTACATGGCCATCGACAACAACCTTGAAATCATTCCTGTCATCAATAAGATAGACATGCCCAGCGCCATGCCTGACGAGGTTGAGGACGAAATCATTGACCTCATTGGCTGCGACCGCACGGAAATCATACGTGCGAGCGGTAAGACCGGTGAAGGCGTCGACGAGATTCTCAATGCTGTCGTCGACCGCATTCCTCACCCCGAAGGCGATGAGAATGCTCCGTTGCAGGCCCTGATCTTCGATTCCGTGTTTAATTCCTTCCGCGGCATCATAGCTTACTTCAAGATTCTCAACGGCACAATCGCCAAGGGCGACAAGGTGAAATTCTTCAATACCGGGATGGAATACGATGCCGACGAGGTGGGCGTGCTCAAGATGGACATGATTCCCCGCAAGGAGCTGCGCACCGGCGATGTCGGATATATTATAAGTGGTATAAAGGACTCGAAGGAGGTCAAGGTCGGTGACACCATCACCCATGTGGCACACCCGTGTCAGAAGGCCATCGAGGGCTTCCAAGAGGTAAAACCGATGGTCTTTGCCGGCGTTTACCCGATTGATCCCACTGACTACGAGAATCTGCGGGCATCGCTCGAGAAACTGCAACTGAACGACGCCTCGCTGACGTTCCAGCCGGAGTCGTCCGTGGCTCTGGGGTTCGGTTTCCGTTGCGGTTTCCTCGGTCTGCTCCACATGGAGATTGTGCAGGAGCGCCTTGACCGTGAGTTCGACATGGACGTTATCACAACGGTGCCCAACGTCAGCTACATGTGCTACACCAAGCAGGGCGAGGTCAAGGAGGTGCACAATCCCTCAGGATTGCCCGACCAGACCCTTATCGACCATATTGAGGAACCCTATATCCGTGCTTCCATCATCACCGCCTCCGCCTTCATCGGTCCGATCATGACGCTCTGTCTTGACAAGCGTGGTGAGCTTATTGACCAGCAATACGTCAGCGGCAATCGTATGGAACTGCACTTTATGCTTCCGCTCGGCGAAATCGTCATCGACTTCTATGACAAGCTGAAGAGCATCTCCAAGGGCTACGCCTCGTTCGATTATCATGTCGATTCGTTCCGTCCGTCGAAGCTCGTCAAGCTCGACATCCTGCTTAATGGCGAGTCGGTTGATGCCCTCTCCACGCTGACGCATCAGGACAATGCCGTCACGTTCGGGCGCCGCATGTGCGAGAAGCTGAAGGAACTCATTCCCCGCCAGCAGTTTGACATTGCCATTCAGGCTGCCATCGGTGCCAAGATTATTGCCCGTGAGACCGTCAAGCAGGTGCGCAAGGATGTGCTTGCCAAGTGTTATGGCGGCGACGTCACCCGTAAACGTAAACTGCTGGAGAAGCAGAAGCGCGGCAAGAAACGCATGAAGCAGATTGGCAACGTCGAAGTGCCGCAGAAAGCTTTCCTTGCCGTCCTGAAGTTAGATTAATCTTCAACAAGCAATTATAATTAACTACAATCCAAATCATTACAAGCCATGCCAACTTTAAGTCTTTCCACCCGCGATGTGGCCCGCGAACTGGCCCGCCGAAACAGAACCAAGACCCATGACCAGCTCGACATGCTTGAGGCGATACTCGTCCCGATGAAGTTTGCCAAGGGCGAAACCATTCTTGGCGAGGGCGACGTCTGCCGTTACATTTTCTGGATTGTCAAGGGGCTTGTGCGCCAATACTATTTCAAGAACAACAAGGAGCTCACCGAGTACATGGCCGCCGAGAACACCATCTGCATGAGCATCGAAAGTCTTTTCCGCGAAGAACCTTCGCATCAGATTATTCATGCGCTCGAACCGACCATCATCTATGGCCTCCCGATGAAGGATCTTGAGATGGTAGCTATGAAGAGCGTCAACATCCAGATGCTCTACCGAAAGATTCTTGAGGAGTCGCTCATCATCAGCCAGCACCATGCCGACATGTTGCGCTTTGAAAGTGCCCAGGACCGCTATAAGAGACTGGTCAGGGAGAGCCCCCAGCTCATCCTTCGTGCTCCGCTTGTCTACATTGCCAGCTATCTGCAGATGACGCCCGAAACCCTCTCACGAGTACGCAACAACGTCCTCATTGACTAAAAGAAATCACATGAGACTCAACACCGGATTCAACCGCGAAGGCGATTACGACCATTATGTCGTCGAGGGACAGCCCGTGGCCCTGCTCGAATATCTGCTCAAGGTGGTGCCCCAGAGCCGCTCGAAGGTGAAAGCCACCCTTCAGGGGCGGGGCATTAAGGTAGACGGTAAGACCGTCAGCCAGTTCGACTTCATGCTCCAGCCCGGCATGAAGGTCGCCGTCTCGAAGACAAAGCGCAATCAGCAAAGTTTCAAGAACAGGTATGTGAAGATTGTCTACGAGGACCGCTGGCTTATTGTGATTGAAAAGGCTCAGGGCATTCTTTCGATGGCCGGCGGACATTCCTCGCTCAACGTGAAGTCGGTGCTTGATGATTATTTCAAGAAGAGCCGCCAGAAGTGCACGGCTCACGTCGTCCACCGCCTTGACCGCGACACCAGCGGACTGATGGTCTATGCCAAAGACCTGGACACGGAGCAGATCCTGGAGCACAACTGGCATCAGATTGTCTACGACCGCCGCTACGTGGCCGTGGTCAGCGGCGAGATGGAGCAGGACGAGGGCACAATCCGCAACTGGCTGAAGGACAATAAAGCCTACATCACCTATTCGTCGCCTGTCGACAATGGCGGTAAGCTGGCCGTCACCCATTATCACGTGCTCGACCGCACGACCGACCATTCGCTCGTCGAGTTCCGTCTTGAGACCGGCCGTAAGAATCAGATCCGCGTTCATTCTGCCGATATGGGCCATCCCGTCTGCGGCGACGTGAAGTATGGCAACGGCGACGATCCGCTCCACAGACTTTGTCTCCACGCCTGGCTTCTGTGCTTCACGCATCCCGTGACCAATGAGCCAATGGAATTTGAGACTCCCGTCCCCACATTATTCCGTCAACTGTTCAAAAAGTGATTATGGATAATTGGACTTACTACGCCATCGCGTTGGTGGCCATCATCATTGCCGTCACGATAATTAAGAAAGTGGCTTCGTGCCTGGTGCGCACCGTGGTCACCGTCGTGCTCATCGCCGCCCTGGCCGCCATCTATTATTTCTATTTGCGCTGAGTCTCCTCGTCGTAGTATTGATTGAACTTTTTCCTGAGCAGCTCGGGGGTGTCGATCACCTCGCGAAGCTGTTTCAGTTGTTGCTCATTGGGTGAGCCCGGAATCCATAGGCGAATGTAGCCGTTCTGACTGTATTTGTTGTCCATGTGCTCGCGGAAGCGCTCCCAATGTTCTTCGCGCGACTTCTCAGGATAGTTCGCCAGTCCGAACTGCACCGTCCGGCGGAACACTACCTCGGGCACGATGTCGCGATCGGCTTCAGCCACGATTTTCCCGTAGATGCTCCGCGGCGCATGTGAAGCTGACGCCCGATGGTCCTCGACGGCCTCCTTCATAATCTTGATCTGCTCTGCCGAAAACCAGCGCCGCAGCCGTGTGTCGCCGGCCAGGATCTTTCCGCCCGTGATGTGGTGGACGGCCCTGGGCCCCGACATGCCCAGATCGTGATAGGCCGCTATCGTGTAGACCATGTTGATGTCGGTGCCTGTCTGCTTGACCAAGTCAAGCGAACGGCGAATCACACGGGTGACATGTTCAAGGTTGTGAGCCTTGTCAAACGATGTGTACTGGGGCAGAATCTGCGTCTCGATGAATTCCACCAAATCAAGACTTGCGGTGTTGCTGAGCATAAATCTTTCCGTTTATGCTTGCAAATATACGGAAAATTGTTTACTTTTGCAAGCGATTTCAGAATTTTCTTCCTTATGGACGTAAAAAAAGACTCTTTGCAAGCTTGGATCTTGGCTGCCCGGCCAAAGACACTCACCGGAGCGGCCGTGCCCGTGATGATTGGGCTGGCGATGGCTTATGCCGACATGGGCGGCGATTCGTTCAACTGGCTGGCAGCCGTGCTATGTCTGCTCTTTGCCTTTACCATGCAGATTGATGCCAACTTCGTCAACGATCTGTTCGATTATCTTAAGGGCACCGACGATCGCGCCACCCGTCTTGGCCCTGAGCGTGCCTGCACGCAAGGGTGGGTGAGTGTCGGCCACATGCGCACGGCTATCGCTCTGACCACGCTTGTCGCCTGTGTCGTTGGTTTGCCGTTGGTCGTCTGGGGCGGCTGGCCGATGGTGATTGTGGGAATCGTCTGCGTCCTGTTCTGTTTTCTCTACACCACTCATCTTTCCTATATGGGGCTCGGCGACGTGCTCGTTCTGGTCTTCTTCGGCTTAGTTCCCGTCAGTATTACTTACCATCTGCAGACTCACGCCTTCACTCCTGAAGTCATCCTTGCCTCGCTGGCATGCGGCCTGGTCATCGATGCCTTGCTGTTGGTCAACAATTTTCGCGACCGTGACACCGACCACGAGGCCGGAAAGATGACCATCGTCGTACGGATAGGTGCAGCGTGGACCTTAAGAGCCTATCTCGGCGTCGGCATTGTCGCCTGCGCAGTGGGGCTGGTCTACATTCCCGAAGGGCATTGGCCCGCATTCCTCCTCCCGCTGTTGACATATCTGCCATTACACGTTGCCACCCATCGGAAGATGCTTCACATCTGGGAAGGCCGGCCGCTCAACCGATGCTTAGGCGAGACGGCGCGCAACATTTTTATATATGGCTTGGCGGTAGCTTTAGGCCTACTATTATAAAAGCGGTACTTTTCTCGGGGAAAAGTACCGCTTTTCTGCCAGTAAAGTACCGCTTTTCTATGAGACAAGTACCGCTTTTCTCGGGGAAAAGTACCGCTTTTCTATTCGCTTAGTAGCTGCGGGCGATGATGACGCGATGCTTGGCGGAACGGCCACTGACCATGTCGACGCCGGGCGTCTGCTCGTAGGCGAAGGGCACGCAGCGGATTGTGGCCTGCGTTTCCTCCTTGATCTGAGCCTCGGTCTCAGCCGTGCCGTCCCAGTGGCAGAGGAAGAAGCCGCCGTCCTTGATGCGCTCCTTGAACTCCTCGTAGTTGTCGCACTCGTAGACGCGCTCGTCGCGGAACTTGCGGGCCTTCTCGAAGATGTTCTTTTGGATTTCGTCCAAAAGTCCTTCCACGTACTCCACGATGCCCTCCAGCGGACGGGTCTCCTTCTCGAGCGTGTCGCGGCGCATCACTTCAATCGTGCCGTTCTCCAGGTCGCGTGCACCGAGCACGAGGCGCACGGGCACCCCCTTCAGTTCATAGTCGGCAAACTTGAATCCGGGACGCTTGTTGTCAGCGTCGTCGAACTTCACCGAGATGCCCTTCTTGCGCAGCTGTTCAATGATGGGCTGCACCTCCTTGTTGACAATCTCCATCTGCTCAGGCTTGGTGGCGATGGGAATGATGACCACCTGGATGGGCGCGAGGCGCGGGGGCAGCACGAGGCCGTTGTCGTCAGAGTGGGTCATGATGAGCGCACCGATGAGGCGCGTCGAGACGCCCCACGACGTAGCCCATACGTATTCAGGCTTGTTCTCTTTATTTAGATAAGTGACGTCGAAAGCCTTGGCGAAGTTCTGGCCCAGGAAGTGCGAGGTGCCGCTCTGCAGGGCCTTGCCGTCCTGCATCATGGCCTCGATGGTGTAGGTGTCCAATGCGCCGGCGAATCGCTCCGTCTCGCTCTTGACGCCCTGCAGCACAGGCACGGCCATCCACTCCTCGGCAAACTTGGCGTAGACCTTCAGCATCGTCTGAGCCTCCTTCTCGGCCTCCTCGCGGGTGGCGTGGGCCGTGTGGCCCTCCTGCCAGAGGAACTCCGAGGTGCGCAGGAAGGGGCGGGTGCGCATCTCCCAGCGCATGACGTTGCACCACTGGTTGCAAAGCAGGGGCAGGTCGCGCCAAGAGTGAATCCAGTTCT